>DEDQ01000074.1:9381-15976 GCA_002350065.1 Ruminococcus flavefaciens | reverse complement strand
TAATTATTGTATCCGCTTCGCGGATAAATTTAAAATTAATCGCCGCAAGGCGATACCATTATTATTCACTATTAACTTTTCTTTCTTCTTTATTCATTTAGAGGGCGTGATATATTTCTATATCACGCCCTCGCTTACAAGGCGTTTTTTGTTTACACCTGAGGAAAAATCGTGTTCTTAGGAGTTCCTGCGCCGGACTTTTCAAATCTTTCGCCGCGAAGCAGGAAACGCTCCATTTTTACGAGGTCAGCTACTCCTACAGTGTCGTCGAGGTTCAAATCTGCGGCAGAGTGATACCAGCCGTTTACAACGTGCTGACGCATGAGAACAAGGTCGTAAACGTCAACTCTGCAATCACCGTCAAGGTCGCCGTAAATGATCGGATCCACCACCGGTTCGAGTATCCACATCTGGCAGCGTTCGCCGTTGCGGCGGTACTGCTGGACATTTGCGCCGTCAGTGGTCTTTGCGCCGTCTATCTCGACTGCGCTCCTGTCGCCCGAGGACTTGGTAACTATCACAAGCTCGTCGCCCTCGCCACGGAGGAACTTGAACTTCTGGGCGTCGCTGTCAGTGCGTGTGTATATGCCGATATTTGTACGGTCGTCCTTCTTTCCGGCATCAAGGTCAAGGAGGTATGTCCCATGGAAGTCAAAGCCGGAGCGTATCTCGTAATAGCCGTCGCCGACCGCTTCTATCCGCCACATATTGTATCCGGCAGCTCCGTCGGCAGTGTACTGCACGACGTTCGCTCCTGCCTTTTCTTCACCGTTTGCGACCGTGAGATACAGTCCGCTGGCGGCATTTTTTATGCGGTAGAAGCCTTCATCAACTTCAACTCCGGTCTCGGGAATGAAGTTGTCCTTCTGCGGATAAACTCTCGTGAAGGCTTTCAGCGATTCGAGAGGCTTGCCGTTCTTGTCGAAAAGTCCCTGATTGTCGTAGCTCGAGCCGCCGGCTTCGGTGGCGTCCTTGTCGTATTCCCTCGCTGTGGAGGTCGCCCAGCCGTTGCCGTACTGCTCCCACTGAGCATAGCGCTGGTCGCGGGAGATATCCCCCTGTGTGCCTATCCATGCGGGTTCCCAGTAGAATACGCCCAGTCCCCATTTGCCCGTATCCGCGACTGCCTGAAAGACGTCCATGAGGCACTGCTCCTGCCCCGCAACTGAGATATCGTAGCGGAGGTCAACGTTCGGGGACTGCGATGTTACGGCATTTCCGAAGCTGTCGCCGTCCTCGTTGGTGTAGGGGTAAGCCGTCTCGGCGACCATGACGTACTTGTGATACGTGTCACCGATGTATTTGAGCACGCCTGTTAGGTTGTCAAGAGTGCCGTGCCAGTAGGGATAATACGAAGTCGCGAAAACGTCGTAGTCGAGCTTGCACTCGTTCATGACCTCGGCATACCACTTGTAGTAGTCGGTCTTGTTCGGATTCGCAAAGTGATGAGCGATGAGGATACTTTTATCGAAGTCGCGGACAGCCTTGTTGCCGCTTGCGAAAAGGTCGCATATCTCATACATATCCTTGGTGCCGCAGAAGAAGCAGTTGGTCTCGTTTCCGACCTGCACCATGCCTATTTTTCCGCCGTCCTTGGTTATGGATTCAAGCACCCACGAAGTCCATTTGTATATCTCACCCTTTAGGGTGTTGTGGTCGTGCTTCTGCCAGTATTTCGGACGTGTCTGCTTGCCCGGGTCTGCCCAGAAGTCGGAATACTGAATGTCCACGAGAAGCTTCATATTATACTTTGCAGCGCGTTTGCCTATCTCACCTGCGACCTTGACATCGTTGTTTCCGCCACCGTAGGAATGTCCGCTGCCGTCATTAGGCTCGTTCCATACCCGGACGCGGATATAGTTTACTCCGTTCTCGGCGAGAGTCTTGAAAATGTCCTGCTCCTGACCCGATTCGCTGTAGAATTTGACTCCTGCGTTTTCGAGTGAGATTATCGACGAGACGTCAACTCCGCGGATAGTCTCGCCGCCGTTGATGTTAGTGTCGAAATAGCTGAACGTTACCGACCTGTCTGCCGCAGAAACACTCTCCGGAGCCGTTGAAGCCGCCGGCATAAGTGCGATAACAGCAGTCATGGCTGCCGCAATTATTCTTTTTAACCGCATATTTTTTCCCTTTCTGTTTTCGTGTTTATCGTTTGCCGGTCTTTATAAATCCTATGAGTGTCTCAATATCGCTGAAGTCATCATAATCGCCGATAATGCCCTCTCTGTGGTATACTATACCCGCCCTTTCGTTGCGCTCAAGGCAGTCAAGGAGCTCCTCAATGCCGTATCTGCGTACAAATTCTGCAAAAGCCCGAGCCTTTATCTTCTCCGCATACAGACCTTTCCGGCAGCTTGCAGGTTCGCACTCATAACAGCCTGCAATTCCCTTTCCGATAACGCATTTCCGGTTCTCGCACCACTCTGCGTCCTTGCACCATGAAAGCTCCATAAAGCCGTCGCGCTTACAGCCCTTGCATTCCGTATTCTCAGAGCACAGACAGCAGGCAAGTCCGCACCTTGCTATCCCAAGTTCACGTTTCATAGCTTCCTCCTATAATAATATTAACATCATTATACATGGAATATTCACATTTGTCAACAGAAAAAGCCGAGGCATGGACCTCGGCTTTCGATATTATAAGAGTGTTATGCCGTTTTCTGCGCACTTTGCGATAACGTCGTCGTTCCATATCGAGGACTGTACCTCGCCGATATGCGCCTTTTTGAGAAGAAGCATACAAAGTCTCGACTGACCGATACCGCCGCCGATAGTCAGCGGAAGTGTACCGTTTGCTATCATCTTGTGATAGTCGTACTGCATCCTGTCCTCAGCATTGCACTCGGCAAGCTGCGACTTGAGTGAGTTCTCGTCTACGCGGATACCCATTGAGGATACCTCGAGTGAGTCGTCGAGGACCTCGTCCCAGATGAGGATATCGCCGTTGAGTGCCCAGTCGTCGTAGTCGGGAGCGCGTCCGTCGTGCTTCTGACCGCTTGCAAGCTTGCCGCCTATCTGCATGAGGAATACTGTCTTGTGCTCCTTGGTGATGAGGCGCTCGCGCTCGTGACCGGTCTTGTCGGGGTACATATCCTCGAGCTCCTGAGTTGTTATGAAGAAGGGCTTATCGCAGATGTCACCGGCTATCTGAGGATAGCGGAGACTCACCTTGCGCTTCGTGTATGCAATAGCCTTTACTACTGACTTTACTGCCTCCTTGAGGAATTCAACGTTCCTGTCCTCGCGGGTGATGACCTTTTCCCAGTCCCACTGGTCAACGAAAATCGAGTGGGTGTTGTCGGTGTCGTCATCGCGGCGGATCGCGTTCATATCGGTGTAGATGCCCTCGCCCGGTCTGTAGCCGTAACGGTAGAGAGCCATTCTCTTCCACTTTGCAAGCGACTGTACTACCTCGCCTTCACCGTCGATCTCCTTGATAGTGAAGTCAACCTTGCGCTCAACGCCGTTGAGGTCGTCGTTGATGCCGCTGCCCTTGCGGACTATGAGCGGAGCTGATACGCGGTCGAGTGTAAGTGCGAACGAGAGTGCCTGCTGAAAAACGTCCTTGATGTACTTGATAGCGTGCTGTGTCTCACGCAGTGTGAGAGCCGATTTGTAGCCCTCAGGGATATACAGTGACCTTGACATAATAATCACTTTCCTTTTCTTGAAATTTATTAAAAGAACAGCGCCATTGATGTTCTTTTCTGCTTTGTAGATCTATGCGCGGTGCATAGTTATCGAATCGCCGGACTCGTCAGTCAAAGTGAGCTTATCTCCGGACACGATACAAGTAACGCTCTCTTTTTCAAAGGGCTCTTCCGCCGCATCGAAGTCCATTTTAAGCTGACTCGTCTCCTTATCGAGGGTATAGGTGCCACTCAGCATACAACTGATAGTCGCCTTACCGGGGTCAGAGAAATCATAGACCATATCTGCTGTATTATCGTCTGTCATCATAAACATTGACGAAGGTCTGTACTTACCGTAAACATTTTCCGGGTCAGGCTCTCCGATACGCTCAAAAATCACAGTGCCGAGCACAGATATCTTTGAGCCGTCATATTCGTAATCGAATTCCGTCTCTCCCACCAGTATCTTGTCACCGTCGATAGACATAACTGAATCACCGTTAAGAGATTCATACATCTCAAGTGTATTATCAGAGTTGAATGAAATGTAGGTATCAGGGCTCAGTGTGAATTCAGAATTATCAAATATATCTGAGTCTTCAATATCAAAATCATCGAAACACCATTTTCCGACTATGCTGTCGCCGGAGCTTGTAACAGTTCCGCTGCCTGAATTGCCTGAGCCGGCTTTCGTAGTTGTGGTCTTCTCCTTTTTCGGCTTTGAAGAGCTTCCGGTCTTTTCAGTCGTCACAGTCTCAGCTGAAGCAGTAGTGGTTCTGCGCTTCTTTCCGGATGAAGCCTTTGTTGTACGTTCTGCTGAGGAGTCCGTTTTTTCTGTGGTCTTTTCAGTAGTCTGCGCGGAAACTGTCGCTTCCGTAGTCGAAGCTGTTTTGTCATCGTTGTCAAAAAATTCCGTTACAGGAATAAGAGCACACGATGTAAGAGCACCTGTCAGCATCAGTGCTGATGCAAGAGCACATAGTTTTTTTCTCATAATTCTCCTTTTTAAACGTGTATCGGCTGATAAAGCCGATGTGCCATATCAATTGAGCCGTCATTTCTGCGCGGCTATGTAGAAACGGTGTATCCTGCCTTCGATGCGTCCATTTTCAGCGATGACCCCTTCGGCGGCAAGAAGCCTTTCAAAGCATTTTTCGACCGAGAATCCGGCAAATTCCCACGGTATGACCTTCGCGAACCAGATAAGCGCTCCGGTATCGGAAAAGCTTATCGGACGGAATGCCTCGTCCTGTTCGATCATGGTGAAGCCGGTATTCCTGAGGAGCTCCGACTGCTGTGCGAGGTCGTTCTCCGGAAAAGGTATCGGTGCTTCCGGAAGCAGAAACTCCACAAGCTCGCGGTCGTTGAGCGCTCCTACCTGCTGAGTTAGGAAGAAGCCTCCCTTTTTCAGTATGCGTAAGAGCTCACCTGCGTCAAATGAGCCGTGCCTGTTGATTATCAGGTCGAAGCTATCATCTTCAAACGGCATATGCGCGTAGTCGCTGACCTCGTGGAAGTCTATACCCAGCGGAACGAGCCTGCTCCGGCAGAGCCCGGCATTCGGCGGGTAGCCCTCAGTTGCGCTTGTAAGCGAGTGGGAATGTCCCAGCGAGAGGAGAAACTCTCCGCCGCCGGTGTCGATGTCGAGGATGCGGAAGCTGTCCTTTTTATAGTGAGCGATGCGCTCGGGGAAGCTCCACGGAAGGTCGTCGTCGCCGGTCTCCATACGTCCGTCAAGATAGCTGAAATCCCAGCCGTGTATCTGCGCCGAAAGCTCCTCGGCAAGCCATTTTTCCTTTAATTCTGTTGTATTCATGATAACTGCTCCTTTAATTATTGATTTGTCCATTATTAAGGTGCAGTCAACTGATAACCTTTTCTGCTCGATGCTGTCTGTTATCAGCTTCTGAACTGCACCGAGCAATTATCTCGAAAAATCACCATTTTTCTCCTTTTGTATACGGGCGTGATATCCGCTCCTGAAATTATCGGATAGAGCCGACTGTTCTCGGGAACATTATTACGTCGCGGATATTTGCCATGCCTGTTGTGTACATGATAAGTCTCTCGAAGCCGAGACCGAAGCCGCCGTGCGGAACTGTACCGTACTTGCGGAGGTCGAGGTAGTCAGCGTAGAGGTCGAGATTCATCTCGCGCTTCTGCATCTCAGCGATAAGCTTGTCGTAGTCAGCCTCACGCTCGCTTCCGCCGATTATCTCTCCAACGCCGGGAACAAGGAGGTCAACTGCCGCAACGGTCTTGCCGTCGGGGTTCTGCTTCATGTAGAAGGACTTTATCTCCTTGGGGTAGTCTGTTACGAATACTGCCTTCTTGAACACCTTCTCGGAGATGTATCTCTCGTGCTCTGTCTGGAGGTCGCAGCCCCATTCTACGGGGTATACGAAGTTCTCACCGGACTCCTGAAGAAGCTTTATAGCCTCGGTATATGTTACTCTGCCGAAGTCGTGGGAGATGAGTTCCTCAAGACGTGCGCGGAGTCCCTTTTCAAAGTGAGCATCGAAGAATGCTACCTCGTCGGGACACTTTTTAAGCAGCTCGCCGATTACGAATTTGAGCATCTCCTCAGCTATCTCGATAACGTCATCGAGCTCTGCGAATGCTACCTCGGGTTCGATGTGCCAGAACTCAGCAAGGTGCTTGGGAGTGTTTGAGTTCTCAGCGCGGAACGAAGGTCCGAATGTGTATATCTTGCCGAACGCTGTTGCAGCCATTTCGCCCTCGAGCTGTCCGGAAACTGAAAGTCCTGCTTTTCTGCCGAAGAAGTCGTTAGCGTAGTACTCCTCCTCGGACTTGAAATCGTGCGAGAAGCCGTTCGTTGTTACAGTGAACATCTCGCCCGCGCCTTCGCAGTCGCTACCGGTGATGAGGGGAGTGTTGACGTAAACGTAGTTGTGGCTCTGGAAGTATTCGTGAAGTGCTGCCGCGAGCACTGAACGCAC
>DEDQ01000074.1:3733-9343 GCA_002350065.1 Ruminococcus flavefaciens | reverse complement strand
AGGAATTCAAGTGTGTGTCCCTTCTTCTGGAGGGGATAGTCTGTGGGAGCATCGCCGAGGACTGTGATTCCGTCGGGAGCTGTATTTATCTCGAATGTGTTGTTTCTTCCCTCTACGACCTTGCCGGTTACCTTTACGGACATTCCAACACGGGGCTCCTTGTAATCGCTCTCGCCCTTTTCAACTACTACCTGAATATTTTTAAGCGATGTGCCGTCGTTTACCTCGACGAATGCAACGCTCTTGGAGTTGCGTGATGTGCGTACCCAGCCGCATACTGTTACCTCTTTGCCGGCAAATTCGCCGGAGGTGATGATGTCCTTGATGTCTGTGTGTTTCATAGTTATTCGTTCCTTTCAAGTATTATTCAGACGAGAATATACAAAAAGCTCCCGTCCCACAACAGGACGGGAGCATATTACCCGTGGTGCCACCTGAAATTACCGCTTTCAGTCATGGAAGCAATTCCCGCTCGTATCTGAGCATAAACAAAAGCGATCACTCTTGTCCGCTGTAACGTGCGGAGGACGTCTCCCCTACTCGGCAAAGCCTTTGGGTTTGCTGCTCGGAAGTGTTATTCGCTGCGGCTCTGATACGCGGCTCTCACCTTGCCCGCGCTCTCTGAAAACGAATTCCACAGTTACTTCTCTTCGTCTTTGCATTTTTACTATGTTGCTATTGTAGCACTGTTTTTTGTATTTGTCAAGAGCTTTTTTGAAAAAAGCTGTCAGCTTATCAGTAATGCGAGCTTTTTTCCTATAAAAACTCCTAAAACGCAGAGTGAAACGCTCAGTACGATGTAGCTTCCGCCTGCAAGACAGGACTTGTTCTCGATGAGGTCATACGCCTCCAGCGAAAACGTAGAGAACGTAGTAAAACCACCGCATACGCCTGTTTTCCAAAACAGCACAGTATTCTGCGAGACATCGTGCGCAGTAACGATTCCGACGATGAAACCGATAAGAACTGCACCGATAACATTTGTGAGCAGCGTAAGGATCGGAAAGTCGGATTTTACAGGGATAAGACTTATCGCATAGCGGAATACGGCTCCGAGAGCGCCTCCGAGCGCAACAAACAGAAAGCTCACAGCAAATCAGCGATATCGAGAACAAGTCTCTCGGTCTTTGCCCAGCCGAGACATGGGTCGGTGATAGACCTGCCGTAGACGTTGTCGCCTATCTTCTGAGCGCCGTCCTCGATGTAGCTCTCTATCATCAGTCCCTTTACGAGCTTTTTGATGTCCTCGCTGTGGCGCATACTGTGGAGAACTTCCTTTGCGATGCGTATCTGCTCGAGGTACTGCTTGCCCGAATTCGAGTGATTAGTATCGACGATGAGCGCAGGGTTGACGAGCTGCTTCTCGGCGTATGTCTGAGCAAGGCGGTAGAGGTCCTCATAGTGGTAATTCGGGAAGGACTGTCCCCTCTCGTTGACGTAGCCGCGGAGGATAGCATGAGCGTAGGGGTTGCCGTCGCTCTTGACCTCACAGCCTCTGTAGATGAATGCGTGACGGTGCTGAGCGGCTGTGATAGAGTTCATCATTACCGAAATATCGCCGCCTGTGGGGTTCTTCATGCCGACGGGGATAGATACTCCGCTCGCGAGCAGACGGTGCTGCTGGTTCTCGACTGAGCGGGCTCCGATAGCAGTGTACGCGAGGAGGTCGCCGAGGTAGCTGTAGTTTTCGGGGTAGAGCATCTCGTCAGCGGCAGTGAATCCGGTCTCGGCAAGAGCTCTCATGTGGAGGCTTCTTACAGCAATAATGCCGCTTCTGAGGTCGGGGTTGCCGGTCGGGTCGGGCTGGTGGAGCATTCCCTTGTAGCCGTCGCCGGTAGTTCTCGGCTTTCCGGTATAGATTCTCGGTATCATCAGTATCTTGTCGCTGACCTTATCCTGAAGAGCACGCAGACGTGTGATATAGTCGATAACGGGCTCTTCGCTGTCGGCTGAGCAGGGTCCTATTATGAGGAGGAACTTGTCTGATTCGCCGGTGAATATCTTCTTTATCTCCTCATCACGCTTATCCCTTACTGCCTTTAATTCGTCTGAAAGCGGGTACTCTGCTTTTATGGAGTCCGGATGCGGGAGCTCCCTGATTATTTTCATTCCCATTTTATATCTCTCCTTGTGTTTTATCCGTATTATTGTCATTGCCTGCGAGCCAGTCCGTACCGAAGCGCAGAGCGAGCTGGTCGCAGAGGACGAGTGCCGTTATGCTGTCGGCAACTACTCTCGCGCGGTGTACGATAGCCGGGTCGTGGCGTCCCTGTATCTGTAGGGTCGTATTCTCAGACGTGTTCATGTTCACGGTCTGCTGTTCCTTGTATATGGACGGCGTTGGCTTCACTCCACAGCGGAAAACTATCGGCATTCCGTCTGATATGCCGCCGAGTATGCCTCCGCAGTTATTGCTGTCTGTGACAACTTTGCCGTCCTCAGAGCGGAACGGGTCGTTCGACTGGCTTCCCCTCAGCTCGGAGACTCCGAAGCCCGCGCCGAATTCGACTCCCTTTACAGCGGGAATGCTGAAAAGCGCGTGCGAGAGGACTCCCTCGAGCGTATCGAACCACGGCTCGCCAACTCCCGCAGGAAAGCCGTATACAGCCGTTTCGAGAACTCCGCCTACGCTGTCGCCCTCCTGTTTTGCCGCGAGGATAGCCTCTGTCATCTTGTCCTTGCATTCATCGTTGAGGACTGCGAACGGCAGTCCGTCAAGCTTGTCTATATCAGCCGATACATCGCCGAATGTGCGGTCTTTCACACCTCCGCAGGCGAGGATATGCGTGCCTATTTTTATCCCCTTTCCGCGCAGAGCCGTTATCGCAACCGCTCCCGCCGCAACGATCCCGGCGGTTATGCGTCCGGAGAAGTGACCTCCGCCGCGGAAATCCTGATAGCCGTGATACTTCATCTGAGCCGTGAGGTCGGCGTGTCCGGGACGCGCCTTATACGCGAGCTCGCCGTAATCGCGGCTGTGCGTGTCCTGATTCTCTATCATGAAGGTTATGGGCGTACCTGTGCTCCTGCCGTTGAAAACTCCGCTGAGTATCCTTACAGCGTCCGCCTCCCTGCGGGGAGTGGATATATCGCCGACCGCCTTCCTGAGCGACATCTGACGCGCTATGAAGTCCTCGTCAACGGGAATCCCGGGGGCAAGTCCGTCGAGGACAGCACCGATAGCTGTGCCGTGGCTCTCGCCGAAAATAGTGAGCGCAACGCTCTGACCGAATGTGTTTTTCATCGTGACAACTCCTGACTGACCGCTATAAACGGTCGTTTAGTCCTCAGTAATTATAACACAGCCCGAGCCCGATGTCAATAATAATTTTAGCGATTCACAAGAAAAAAGCTTTAAAGCGCGAAATAACCGTTTTTTGCTCATAAAATCATTGCGAATTATAAAAAAAGGGTTGAAATCCTACTAAACATATGGTATAATAGGGATAATTAATTACTGTTTGACATAAGGAGAATTTATTATGAAAATATCCACCAAGGGCAGATACGCTCTGCGAATGCTCATCGACCTCGCCTCCAACCACGAGGACGGCTACATCTCACTCAAGGACATCGCTGAACGTCAGGATATCTCGAAAAAATACCTCGAGCAGATAGTTCCCATGCTCAACAAGAGCGGAATCCTCCGCACAAACCGCGGAAACAAGGGCGGATATATGCTCGCAAAGGCTCCGAACGAGCTCACTGTCGGAGACGTTCTCCGCGCGACCGAAGGCAATCTCGCGCCGGTGTCATGTCTCGAATACGAGCCGAATACCTGTCCGCGCTGTGAGGACTGCGCTACCCTCTACATCTGGGAGGGACTCTACAAAGCCGTGAACGAATACCTCGACAGCATCACGATTCAGGATATCATCGACCGCGCTATCAACCTCAACGGCGACTACTGCATATGAAAAAACCGCTCTCCGGAGCGGTTTTTTTATCATCTGTTGTTGACTTCCTCGGGGAACATATCATGCTTGGAAAGGCGCTCCCATGCGACATTCTCCCATTTCGTACCCGGCTGTCCGTAATTGCAGTAGGGGTCTATCGAGATGCCTCCGCGCGGGAGGAATTTTCCCCACACCTCGATATATTTCGGCTCCATGAGCTTTATCAGGTCGTTCATGATGATGTTCACGCAGTCCTCGTGGAAGTCGCCGTGGTTGCGGAAGCTGAACAGGTAGAGCTTCAGTGACTTGCTCTCGACCATTCTCTCTGCCGGAACGTAGGATATGTATATCGTCGCGAAGTCCGGCTGACCCGTGATAGGACAAAGACTCGTGAACTCGGGACAGTTGAACTTGACAAAATAGTCCCTGTCGGGGTGCTTGTTCGGGAAGGTCTCGAGCACCTCCGGCGAGTAGTCCTGCGAGTATTTCGTGTTCTGATTGCCGAGGAGCGTTATGCTCCCCTTTTCATTTTCAGTTCTGCCTGCCATATTTTTCTCCTTTCATGAGAGGGTCTGTAACTCCGTTTGCAGCAAATGCGGCTATCCTGTCGCGGCAGGTACCACACACGCCGCAAGGCTTGTCTCCGCCCTCGTAGCAGCTCCATGTTAGCTCGTAGGGGACGTTCAGCTCAAGTCCTTTTTTCACGACGTCCGCCTTTGTGAGATTCACAAACGGCGCCTCTATGTGCAGCTCCTTACCGCTTCCGAGCCATATCGCCTTGTTCATAGCCTCGTTGAACTCGTCAGAGCAGTCGGGGTAGGCGTTGCCCGCCGCATCGTCGCTGTGAGCGCCGTAGTATATCACCCCGCAGCCGGCTGAGAGAGCTATGCTCGCCGCCGCCGAGAGGAAAAGTCCGTTCCTGAACGGAACATATGTCGAAACAGGCTTGCCGCCGGTCTTTTTGAGCTGTTCGGCGTAGCTTTCCTGCGGGATATCGCCGTTTCCGGCGAGAAGAGTGCAGTCCGAGCCCGAGAAGATGAGTGCAAGGTCGAGCGTTCTGAGCTCAACTCCGTAGTGTGCGGCAGTGCGCTTTGCTGCCTGCATTTCCTTATCGTGCTTCTGTCCGTAATATATGCAGAGAGCGAGCACGTTCTCTGCTCCGTATTTTTCAACAGCCATTCCGAGGCAGGTAGAGCTGTCCACGCCTCCGCTGAATAAAACGAGTGCTTTCATAAAGACCTCCATGTCTGTATCATATTTTTCACATTGCCGACATCTTGTCATATACTCCCGGTATCACCGATGTCGAAAGTATCATCATGCCTGTGGCAAGGTCGAGCAGAGTGTGACCTATCATTATCGGGAGCGGGTAACGCTTTTTGTAGTAATACACGCAGAATACGATAGTAAGCGGCAAAAATGAAAGAAACCGGTACGTCATATACCTCGCATCGAATATGGTAGGTATAAAGCAGTGCTGAATGGCATAGAAAAATGCCGGCAGCAATATCGCCGCATACCTGTTACTGATGTTATTGACTCCGCAGCCGAGGTATAAGCCGTCCTCAGCGAACGAAACAGTCGCCGGAAGTATTATCAGATTTGCTATTGCCAACACTGCCGGTATCGGAGCGATGACGTCAAGTGTTACACGCGGCATGATAGCTCCGTAGCAGATGAATCCGGCGAGGTACATACCTGCCATGCCGATAAC
>DEDQ01000074.1:0-3675 GCA_002350065.1 Ruminococcus flavefaciens | reverse complement strand
TCACGATAGCTCATGCCCGACTGCTTCGCGGATACATACAGAATTGCGATAGTAACTATATTCACAGCACTCGCCACAATCGACCACCAACAGGTGATATCGTTCAGCGCCTTTCCGGTGAGCATCGCTCCGATAACAAAAACGAGCAGGAAAGCTATGCTCCGGAACGGAAGAAGATATGCCGGATTTTTGTTTGTTTTTTCCATAAAAATGCTCCGTTAATACTTCATATATCATTTTGCATGGAACGCCGTTCACGGCGTTCCATAATTCTCAATTATAGAAGCTCCTGCAAATCGCGTCTTGACTTGAATTCGCCGGTATAGGTGCGGGTCTCGGTGCGCGAGGAGGGATTCCTTATGCCGCGTGCGGTCATGCAGCTATGCGAGCCGGTTATCTTCACACCGACGTCGGGAGTCCCCGCCGCCTCTGATATTATCTCCGCGATGTCCCTGCCGAGGCGCTCCTGCAATTGCAGACGCTTAGCTGCCATGTCGCAGATACGGGCTATCTTGCTCAGTCCGAGGACTTTTCCGTGCGGGATATATGCAACGTTTACGGTCATGTCATACATGAGTGCGAAGTGGTGCTCGCAGTAGCTGAAAACGGTTATGTCCTTCATCACAACAGCTTCCGAAGCGCCTGTGTCCTCGGCAGGAAAGGTCTTGCCGAACATCTGCGCAATGTCGTGGTTGGAGTACGCGATGCCCTCGAGCATTTCTTCAAGCATACCCGCAACACGGGCAGGAGTCTCAACAAGTCCGTCTCTGTCGGGGTCTTCACCGATAGCTTCAAGCAGTCCGCGAACGTGGTATTCTATCTTTTCTCTGTCCATGTCAAACACCTCTCATAGTGGGTTCCCAGATGAATTTGTGGAGCTGGAGCTGCAATCTCACGCCGTTGAGCCTGCGCTCCTCCATGAAGTTCACTATCTCAGCAGGGTCTATCTCGCCGAAAACAGGGCTGATATACACGTGACAGCGCTCCACAAGGCTGTATTCCTCGATGAGCTCAGCGGCTCTCTCGAGGTCAGAAATGCTTCCCGAGACGAATTTCACGGTGTCGTGGCAGTCCAAAAGGCGGAAATTATCAACGCACATGAACTGCTCCATTCCGCTGGAGGGGAGCTTGTAATCCATAGTGAATACGGGACGGTCATCGGCTGAGGCAAGCTCCGCGAGGGAGATACTGCCGTTAGTCTCTATCTCTACGCGGCAGCCTTTCCTTATGAGAAGCTGTGCGAGAGCTCCTGCCTCGCCGTGGAGAAGCGGCTCTCCTCCGGTGAGAGTGACGTTGTGTATACCGGTCTCGGCAACCCAGAGAGCCAGCTCCCCGGCGGATTCAAACTCAGCGGGAGCGTTATCCGTGTTCGCCCAGCAGGTGTCGCAGTAGGAGCAGCTCAGATTGCAGCCGCGGAAGCGGATAAACACTGCAAGCTCGCCCGCATGGGCACCTTCGCCGTTTATGCTTATAAATTTTTCAACAACAGGCAGCATCAGTCTTCCTCCTCAAATACAGCGCAGTTTTCAGGTGTTTCGTATACGGTAACGGAATGTACGGGAAGTCCTCTCTCGCACAGCCGGCAGTAGAAAAGATGTGCGAAATTCTCAGCCGTGGGACGGATATCCACCGGTATGAGCCGGAACTCCTCAGCCTCTAAAGCCGCAACGGTAGCAGGTTTAAGGCTTCCCTCCTCGTAGATGAGAGCGTGGTCGAACTCGTCCGCGAGAGCTCTCACGGCTTTTTTGAGGTCACCGAAGTCGATTATCATGCCGCGTTTTTCTCCGGAAGCTATCAGCGAGCCGCTTTTCACGCTCACCTCTATAGTCCACCTGTGACCGTGGATATTGGCGCATTTGCCCTTATAGCCCGCAAGAAAATGAGCACTGTCAAATGCTGCCGATGTCTTTAAATAGTACATTATATCACTCCAATAAAAAAGCCCGCAGTATGCGGGCGTGGATATCCTGTCATAAGCGCGGTATTCCGCGCAGAATGAACGTATCAACTGCCCTGGTTTTGTTTAACGACAGGATGGCGCAAACGAACTGTCGGGTTCTATTATAACACGTATCAGCGCCGTTGTCAAGGAATTTCCGTACTTCCATGCGAAATGCTCCGCTGCATCACATCCATTCTCGATTGCAAAATGTTCCCGATAGTATTATTTACCCTTTTATATAAATACTGTATAAAACTATCTGTAATATTAGACAAATATCTTCGCCGCCATTTGTGTTTTTCAACGATTTTTGATTTTTGAGTTAAATAAATAATGACATTTTCTCCGGATTATGTTACAATATATTTACCGAAACCAACACCCCCTCATTTATGAAAGGATCGAAATTACTATGAAAATCAACAAGACTACCGAAAACAACACTATCATTCTCGCCGTTGAAGGCAGAATAGACACTACTACAGCTCCACAGCTCGAGGCGGAAGTCAAGTCTTCAACTGAATCGGCTGAATGTATTGTTATCGACTTTTCAAACGTTGAATACATCTCATCAGCAGGTCTCCGCGTACTGCTCTCGGGTCACAAGCTGATGAACGCAAAGGGCGGCTTGAAACTCATCAACGTCAGCGAGGACATCATGGAGATATTCGACGTTACAGGCTTCACTGATATTCTTAACATAGAATAAGGGGGCTCTCTTATGAAATCAGACATCTATACCCTCGAGAGCCTTGAAAGCGACTTCCGCGCTATCCCTGCCGAAGCCGAAAAGGTCGCAGGATACAACGGTCTCGATGATAAAAGCACAAGGCGTCTGCGCCTGCTTTCTGAGGAGATGATATGTATGCTCCCTCAGCTTCTCATCTATGGCAAGGGACAGTTCTGGATAGAGAACGAGGGCAGGAACTACGAGCTTCACCTCCACGTAAAACCCGATGATACGAATTCTTTCGACAGGGAAGCCGTTATCGGAGTCTCAACAAACAAGAAAAACGCTGCCGCAAAGGGAATAATCAGCAAGATATGCTGCATGGTCGAAACTATGCTCGACGAGAACGCAAAGATCGCAAAGGAAAATCCCTACGGCTTCAGCATGGCATATTCGCCGGCTTATCCCGGCGGAATGACATGGTCGCTTCTCAGCTACAGAAACGCTCTCAGCGAGCCCGAAAGCAATGAGCGCTCAGAGGAATGGGACGAGCTCGAACGCTCTATCATCGCTAATCTCGCTGACGACGTTATCGTCGGTGTTCTCGGCAGAAAGGTCGATATCATCGTAAAAAAATCATTCTGAACAACACTGCAAACCATTTTAGTAAGATCAAATCATGAGAAAAAACAACGTGTGGAAAAAATCTCTCGCATTCGCATTTTCACTCACTCTTGCAGCAGCCTGCCTCCCCGCAGCAGCAGCGTATAGCTCCGGCGGCAGTATCCTTTCTGCAAGCGCCGCAGAAGAAGTATCCGAAAACGATGCGATACTTGCATATCTGAACGGGCTTTGCAAGTCGAAATATGATGATGCGGAAGACGAAGATTACAAAAGGCTGCTGTTCAGCGAAAAAGCTCTGTCTGCATATCAGGCTGGCGAAAAGGATTATAAACTTACAACGTCGCTCAGAGGTTTTACCGCAAAGGGCAATACCAACAGCGATCGTTTTATGGAGTCTTGCGATCACGAGAGCGATTTGGGTTATTACTTTGATTTCTCC
>DEDQ01000022.1:5172-6763 GCA_002350065.1 Ruminococcus flavefaciens | reverse complement strand
AGAAATTCCGGCGGGGCAAAAATATTTTTTTCAATATATTGACATTAGCGATATTGTGCGATATAATAAGGATAAAAGATAAATCCAGACAAAGGGTGGAATAGGAATGGACAACGCAAAAACAAAAATAGCAGCAGTTATCACCGCTGTATTTTCGATGTTTTCGCTCCAGTCATGCGGAAACGTTGTGCAGAAGGTCAACACTGAACAGTCTGTCAGCGCGTTTGCGCCTGAGAGCTCGACTGAGCCAACGACTGACGCAGCCGTTACGACTACAGCAGCCGAAACAGTGACGACAACAACGACTACCACTGTTCCCGCAGTCATGAGGGGAAAACTCTTCGACGCGAACGGAGAACTGCTGATGTACAGCCAGCGCGATTCAAACGGCAAGGAGCAGCGCATGACGAACGATTCAAACAAGGTCGCATTTGCCAACGTGCTGAACGAGATGTCGGAGGGACTTGACAAGACCTTCAACGACGAGCTCAGAAAACCGAATCCCTCGCCCGTAGAGGGTCAGGACGATGTGGGACAGTCGATACAGCTCACCTTCGACGCGGCAAAGCAGAATGCCGTATACGACTACATGGCATCAAGCAATATCGTTGGTTCGGCAGTTGTTATGCGTTCGGACGGCTCGCTCATGGCGCAGGTGTCCTATCCCTCCTATGACCCCGACATATACTATGGTCAGAAGACGGAGGAAGACCTCGCGTGGGGCGGTTACGGAAACAAGGCATTCCAGAATGCCGAGCCGGGCTCATGCTTCAAGATAATGTCCGAGGTCATCTCCGACAAGCACGGCATAACCTCTCTCACAGACGAAGGAACGTGGGCTTACGACGGCACGTCCATAGTCAACTGGGACCACGAGAACACATGGGCGTATCCGGTCGAGAGAAGCCTCAACTCTGCGTTTATAAATTCCAGCAATATCTTCTTTGCCAAGGCATTCGACCAGATAGGCAAGGACGACGTCCTCGCCGACCTTGACGGCATATTCCACTTTGTAAGCGACATAAAATGCGATTTCGGCACGATACATAACAACGTCGAGATATATTGCAGCGACGACCTCAGAAGAACGGCATTCGGACAGTCCTACGTTCTGACCTGTCCGATATACCTTGCAGCACTCGGACGTGAAGCCGCATTCGGCGATATGGTAACTCCGTTCACGATGAAGAACATCGTGGATACGAACGACTGCACAAGCGTAATAAAAGCCGGCTCAGCCGCAAACGACGTTATCGCGAGCATACCTGCTGAATACAGACAGAACCTGCTTAACGGCATGACAGGAGTAGGAAGCAACATCGGCGTGAGCGTTCCCTCGGGCTACAGCTTCTACGCCAAGACCGGAACTGCCGAAACGTGGGAGGGCGATTTCCTCTATATCACGGGCATAGTCAAGAACGACTCCGACGACGGAACAGCTTCATACACCGATTACAGCGCATACAACGGCTCGTATATAATCATCATGCAGATACGCAATCCAAAGTATTTCAATTTCAACTTTGCGAGCGAATCGGCATCGCTCTATCAGGGACTTGTAAACACAGTATTAAGCTAATTAAAGACGACC
>DEDQ01000022.1:0-5032 GCA_002350065.1 Ruminococcus flavefaciens | reverse complement strand
TACCCCAAAAGGAGGTGCTGACATGAGCAGAAGAAAGAAGTCCATACCCGTTCCCGACCCCGAAAAGCAGGGACTCGAATACGTGTGCCCGTCGGCGTCATGGGGAGACATGACAGGGCTTATCCCCGCCAATACCGGCGACAGACCTGCCGACGAATCCTACGGCGACCTGTATCAATATCTGCCCGAATACGAGGGCAAGGAAAAGGGAAAAAAAGCTTAACACAACAGCTCCGTCAGACTCAAAATCTGCCGGAGCTGTTTTTGCAGTGCTATATGCAATATGCACATATCAAGCCGCACGAATCTGAAACTTCCTACAAAATTAGGCTCCGGTACTTTATTTTTCACTTAAAGCATGATATAATGATAAAGCAGTTTAATTAAGACAAAGGGATGTGTTTTAATGAAAAATGGAGTAAAAATGCTCGACATCGCCACCAAGCTCGGAGTAAGCGTTGTAACGGTCTCGAACGCCCTCGCCGGCAGGGACGGTGTAAGCGAGCAGATGCGCAAGCGCATTTGCGAGGTCGCAGAGGAAATGGGCTACAAGCCGTCGAATACAAGGTCAGGAAAGAAGAAAGTCGCCGTGCAGAAGCTCGGCAAAAGCGTGGGGATACTCACCTCCGAGCGCTTTGTCGGCGCAAGAGGCACCTTCTACTGGGAGCTCACAGCTAACATCTCGAACAAGCTCTCAGCGATGAACGTGCTCACAGTCTACGAGTGCATAACCGGCGAAAGCGAGAAAAACGCCGTTCTGCCGAACATTATAACGGAAAAAAAGGTCGACGGCATCATCGTCATCGGACAGATACACCGCGAGTACATAGCGGCACTGAGCAAGATAGATATGCCGCTGATGTTCGTGGATTTCTACGATAACAGGTACGATATCGACTCGGTCAACTCCGACAGCTACCACGGCGGATATATCCTCACGGACTACCTCGTCGAGCTCGGACACAGGGATATCGGCTTCTTCGGAACAGTCAACGCCACAAGCAGCATCAACGACCGCTTCCTCGGCTACATAAAATGCCTCATCGAGAACGGGCTCGAATACCGCGAGGAGTGGACTATCGGCGACCGTAACGAGCGCGGTATCCTCAACGACAAGATAGACTTCCCCGAGAAAATGCCGACTGCCTTTGTCTGCAACAGCGACGAGACCGCATTCCGCGTAATATCGGCACTTAAATCAAAGGGAGTCCGTGTTCCCGAGGACATTTCCGTAGTCGGATACGATAACTACACGGTTTCGAGCATATGTATCCCGACCATCACAACGGTCGAGGTAGACCTTGACAGAATGGCAACTGAATCGGTCGATATCATGATGAAGAAGCTTGACGACCCGAAATACCGCGAGGGCAGGAAGATAATCAGCGGCAGGCTCATAGTCAAGAACAGCGCTCTTGATATAAGCGGCAAGCGAGCTGAATGAGGTGACGGGAATGCTTCTGCACAATTTTTACGGACACCTCACAACAGTCCTGAAGCACCGCCACATGGTCATGCTGCACTGCTTCAAGGCAGGGATAATCAAGCGCGGACTGCTGCACGACCTCTCCAAGTTCTCGCCGACCGAGTTTATACCGGGAGTGCTATACTTTCAGGGCAACCGCAGTCCCAACGAGCAGGAACGCGAAACGATAGGCTACTCCCGAGCATGGATGCACCACAAGGGCAGGAACCGTCACCACTACGAATACTGGACCGACTACTGCCCCGAGACCGGAACTCTCGACCCCGTGAGAATGCCTGATATCTTCATATTCGAGATGTTCTGCGACAGAGTAGCGGCATCGAAGATATACAACAAGGAGAAGTACAACAACAGCTGTCCGCTGGAATATTTTCTCAAAGCGAAGCCCAAGCGCAGGATAGAAGCTCAGACTGCGGCAAAGCTCGAATTTCTGCTGAGAATGCTGCAAGACAAGGGCGAGGACGCAACGTTCCGATATATCCGCCGCCGCGTGAAACAGCTCAGGCACAAACACATCTGAAACAAAAAAGCCATAAGGAATTATCCTTATGGCTTTTGCTGTATCTGCGAAATTATACCGATTCAGATGCGAAGTCATCACCGCAGGCAGATATCGCCTCTGCGGAGCCGATAACGCATATCCTGCCGCTCTTTTCGAGAGACGGGACAGCAGCAAGCAGGTCCTCCGCCGTAAGCGAGAGCATACGCTTGCGGTTCTCGCGGCGTTTTTCCTCTGTTATGCCGCGGAAGAATATCTCGTCAGCGATAGTGCCGTAAGCGCGGTCGGAGATGAGAGGCTCCTTCTGCGCGATACTGCTGATGATGTAGGAGCTTATATCCGCACCCGAGCCGCAGTATTCCCTGAGGAAGCCGGGAGCGCCCTCATATGCGGCGATAGCTCCGGACGGAGAGGGGTCACGGAACGAGTAGAATCCGACCTCGCCCATATTGTTCGAGCCGCAGCCTGTACCGTAAGCGCCGCCCTTGACGCGGACCTCGTTCCACAGGTACTCATATGAGAGTATTGTCGAGAGCACGCTCCACAGCGGAGTATCCTTCTCATACTCGGGGAGTGCGGCTCCGGAGTATGAAACGCCGGAAGGAATGATTATTCCCTGATGTGCGGGAGTATCAAGGCTGAAGCTCATCTCCTCGGAAGCGGGAGCGCTGCCCTCGGGGAGCATATCTGTAAGCGCCGTGAGCGGGAGCTTCTCAGCGGAAACCGTTGACGCAGTGAGGCGGGCACGGCAGAAAACACGCTTCGCAAGAGCCGATATATCAGCGATAAGCGCAGCGAGCTCCTCGTCGGAGGGTTTTGCCGCCGCATGGAGAGCCTTGTAAGCCTCGTAGCCGTTTATGAGCTCATTCATAGCCGATTCCGCGGACATTCCGCTGCGTGCGCGGCGCATTGCAACGCGGTGGCCGTTGGCGATGATGTCCTGCTTCATGTCCTCGTCATTCTGCTGGAGTATCTCACGTATCTGCTCGGGACTGTTGAACGCAGTTTCAGTAAGGAGCTCGCCTGCAAGTGCAAGCGCCTTATCGGCGTTGCAGTCGAGGAAGCTGGTCTTTACAGCGAGATAGGGCTTGCAGAGCTCGGGCTGACCCTCCTTGCCGAATACGATGACGTTAGTGCTGAATCCGCCGAGAGTGCCGGTTATCCTCTGCTGGAGCTCTGCTCCGGAGCATTTTTCAGTCGGGAGCTCGGAGATGAGGTCGGACATTATCGCGAGCTTTTCGAGCTCCTCCCTGCCGAGGTCAGCAATAGAGAAGTAAAGGCTCAGGTAGGATATGCCCTTGTTGCGCGAGGGATGACGTAGAATAGCAACTCCGTTTTCGCTGGTTTTTTCTGTTTCAAATTCGAGCGGAAGTTCGTTCACCTCCGAGAGCGGCAATGTGGGGAGCTTCGCGATATTCTCAGCCGTATCCGGAGCAGCCTGCCACTCGTCGAGCCTGCTGTTGAGAGCAAGGAGTTCTTCCTTTTCATTCTCGCTCATAGCCGCGAGCTCAGCATTAACGCGCTCCTGCTCCTTAGCCTTGAGCTCGTCGCCGTAGGTATGCGAGGGCAGCATATACAGCGCAGCCCTGCCCTCTTCATCGAGCAGCCACTCGCTGAGGAGCTTCTCGTAGTAGCCGTTCTCTATCTGCTCGCGGAGGAATCCGAATACGCTGTCGCAGTCGATATACATGAGCAGGTCGCCGCCGTAGAGCCATGAGGACATAGCATTTATGCAGCGCAGCAGAGCCTTAGGCTCTTCGCCCTCGCGGAATCGGAACTCGAGGCGGTTTATCGCCGCAGAGAGAGCCTCCCTGCCGATGCCGTCCTTAACGAGCTTTTCGGCAGTCGTGCGGACTGTTTCAAGCAGCGCAGGAGCGTCCTCCATATCAGTATTGAATATTTTCAGAGCGCCGAAGGGCTGCATAATGCCGTCATTGATGCCGAATGAGACGTCAAGGCACTTGCCCGTATCGAGCAGAGCGCGCTTCAGCGGAGCTTCATTCGAGCCGGCAACAGCCTCGCTGAGCACCATACACGCGAATATCCTGTCGCGCTCGTCCCATGAAGCCATTATCTTGCCGACCGCGATATGTGTATGCTTAGCCTCTTCCTCCTCGGGAGCTATCTCATAGAAGCAGGTCTTTTCAGCGGGAGCGATGAGCTTCTGCTCAGCGATACCGATAACATCGCCGCTCTTGTCGTAAGCGGAGAGGTACTCGCTGTCGATGAGCTCGAGTATAGCGTCGATATCGACGTTTCCGTCGAGGTAGAAATACGAATTTGAGGGGTGATAGAACCTGCGGTGGGTATCAATGAACTGCTCATAAGTGAGGTCAGGGATAGCCTCAGGAAGACCGCCTGACTCAAAGCGATAGCACGAATCGGGGTAGAGCATATTCATCATCTCGCACTCGATACGGTTGTAGATCGACGAGATAACGCCCTTCATCTCGTTGAAGACAACGCCCTTGTAGAGCGGCTCGTCCTCGCGGGAGCGCCATTCAGTGTGGTGACCCTCCTGATAGAATATCTCAGGCACCGTGTATATGAGCGGATTGAAAACCGCATCGAGGTAGACTTTAGTCAGGTTCATGAAGTCCCTGTCGTTACGGCTCGAGACGGGGAACATGGTCTTATCGGGGAAGGTCATGGCATTGAGGAAGGTATTCATCGAGCTTTTCAGCATATAGAGGAACGGCTCCTTAACTGGGAAACGCTCCGAGCCGCCGAGGACGGAATGCTCGAGGATATGGAAAACGCCGGTATCATCAGTCGGGATAGTCTTGAACGAGACGGAGAAGAGCTTGTTCTCGTCGCTTGTTTTCAGCCATGCGAGGCGCGCACCGGACTTCTCATGTGACATCTCGATGAGCTCACCGCTGACGATATCAACGGGCTGTATGCGGGTAACGGTAAAACCGTGGATAGAATCGTTTATCTTCATGGTATTCTCCTTTTGACAAATATATTATTATTTTACCACAATCTTGCCAGTAAGTCAAATAAAACAGTTCGACAAAAAACGGGCGGATATTAAAGCCGGTACT
>DEDQ01000037.1 GCA_002350065.1 Ruminococcus flavefaciens | reverse complement strand
GGCAATGATGCCGGAAATGCTCCGGAAGCCATAACTCCCAAAGCCATAGCCGCAGAAACAGCTCTCTTTTTGATGTGCATTGTAAATTCCTCCTTTTATTAATGTTTGCTCAACAACTCAAAAATGGCTATATACAGCTTATTATAGCCATTTTTGAGTTGCCAAAGCGCAAGAAAAATCTTTTATAATATGAATTTTTCTTGCACTTTGTTTTGCCCATAAGGGCAAAATGAGCTTGACATAAAGAAATGTGATGCGCAAATTCACTATATAATAATGAATTTGCGCTCCCCGAACTTTGTTCGGGGACAATAACCGCCTTTAAGCGGTTATTGAGTACACATTTATTATAATATCTGCCTGTACAAGGCAGAACAGCTTCATTTATAACCATCTGTTCACCAACATTATAACATAGCCATTCCCCTATGTCAACGAAAGCCATAGATTTTTCACATTTTTTGAACTATTTCCCACACCTGCCGCAGGAAGCTCCCGCACCGCCGAGGCGGCTCCGGCATATAATGTAACGTACCGCATAGACGGCAATGCTGTCTCCCGTCAGGGGGGATAATATGAACAAGTGTATACTCGAAATGCCCTCATACACCTACGCACAGAAAGCTGCAAAGCTCCTGCGCTCGCGGGACATCTCCGCCGAGGTCAGAAGGCGCAGCACAGGCTGCGGATATACGCTGCATATCCGTGCGGACTGCCGCAAGGCGGCAGGGATACTTGACAAGTACGGTATACCGTATATCCTCGGCGAGAGCGTAGCTCCGCGATGATGATAAACTTCGACAACGCCGCGACTACCTTCCCGAAGCCGGAAAGCGTGAAACGTGCAGTCGATGAGGCTATGGAGAAATACGGCGGCAATGCCGGCAGAGGCGGTCACGCCCTTGCAGCAGCAACGTCTGCGGCAGTATATTCCGCCCGCGAAACGGCTGCCGGCTTTTTCGGAGCCGAGCCGGAAAACACCGTATTTGCAATGAACTGCACCCACGCGCTGAATATGGCTATACAGGGCGTAATGTCCGAAGGCGGACACATGATAATCAGCGGGCTCGAGCACAATTCCGCAGCCCGTCCGGCAGCAAAGCTCGCCGCCGAGGGGAGGATAACTCTCTCGATAGCGCAGGTCTATCCCGACGACGACGCAACAGTCGAGAGCTTCCGCAGTCTTATCCGCAGCGACACAAAGGCGATAGTCTGCACTCTCGCAAGCAACGTAACGGGTCAGATAACTCCGTACCGCCGCATAGGCGAGCTCTGCCGCGAGCACGGCATATGCTTCATCGCAGACGGAGCGCAGGCGTGCGGACTTCTCGATATAAAGCTGCCGGACGGCATAAATATCCTCTGCACAGCCGGTCACAAGGGACTTTACGGCATAACCGGCACGGGACTTCTCGTCACCGACGGAAAATTCCCGATAATGCCGATAATGCAGGGCGGGACAGGTACGGATTCGATGAGTCTCCGTCAGCCTCAGCTCACGCCGGAAAGCCTCGAAAGCGGCACAGTCGGCGTGATAGGGATAATGTCGATGAAGGCGGGCATAGAGTTCGTGAAGAGCAAGGGCACAAAGCGCATATTCGCCCACGAGAAGCGGATATGCCGCCGCTTCATAAGCGAGCTCAGCTCCGACAGACGCATTACCGTTTACCGTGACCCCGCTGCCCGCTACGTTCCGATAGTCTCATTCAACATCGGCGAAATGGACTCCGGCGAAGCCGCCTCACGTCTTGCGGAAAAGGGCTACTGCCTGCGGGCGGGATACCAGTGCTCGGCACTCGCGCACACACAGCTCGGGACTGCCTCCGGCACGGTGAGATTCTCGCCCTCGGTATTCAGCCGTGAAGAAGATGCAATAAAGCTTGCACTTACTATAAAAAAATTGTGATAGATTTCAGAAAATCACTCAAAAGCTATTGAAATTATCTCATTTTGTGGTACAATAATATATGATAGGCAGTGTATGCCGTCACGAACTCCGGAGCAGTCCGGAGCACAAGAGATACTCTCCCCCGTCCCGCTCCGGCGGGAGGGGTTACATATATTCTGAACGAAAGGAAGTGAACCGATGCCCTCATTCAGCGAACTTCAACACGCATTCTTCAGCCTGATAAGTACTCTCGAGCTCAAAGACGTCATTGATGTCGGCGTGCTCGCTTACATAATATACCTCCTGCTCAAGCTCATACGTGAGACCCGTGCAGGACAGCTCGTAAAGGGAATACTCCTGCTCGTAGCCGGATACTTCCTCAGCGGCTTCTTCGACCTCAGGGTATTGAACTATATCCTCGGCAAGGCTCTCGACATCGGTCTCATCGCCATGATAGTCCTCTTCCAGCCGGAGCTCCGCCGCGCCCTTGAAAAATTCGGACGCACCAAATTCGGCATACAGCTCCTCGGAATAGGCGCAGTCGGCGGCGACCTGAAACAAAAATGGGATACTGCTATCGACGCGATATGCGATTCCTGCGTCGAGCTCTCGGCAAGCTGCACCGGAGCACTGATAGTCTGCGAAAGACAGACAAGGCTCGGTGAACAGATAGAAACAGGAACTATACTCAACGCGCTCCCCAGCAAGGAGGTCTTCGGCAACATCTTCTACCCGAAAACTCCCCTCCACGACGGAGCTGTGATAATGCGCGACGGAATGATACTCGCGGCAGCCTGCTTTCTACCGAAGCCGCAGAACGACGCCGCTATCAATAAAAAGCTCGGCTCGCGCCACCGCGCCGCTATCGGCATGAGCGAAAACTCCGACGCCGTAGTCATCGTCGTATCGGAGGAGACCGGTCAGATATCAGTCGCCATAAACGGCGTTCTCACCCGCGATTATACACGCGAAAAGCTCAAGGAGCTGCTCGAAAAGGAGATATTCAACGTATCTGCCGACAGCTCCGAGCGCAAGAAGCTCTCCTCCATTATCGGAAGGAGGAAGAAATAATGAAATTCATCATCAAGGAAAAACACCTCAGGAACAACTTCCTGCTCGCGCTGCTTTCGCTGTTTCTCGCGTGTATCGTATGGCTCATCATCTCGATGACCCAGTACCCCGACGCTCTGAAAACTATCGAGCATATCCCGCTCTCGACCGATATATCGGGCTCTGTCGCCGGAAACAACGGTCTCAGCGTTATTTCATCTGACGTCAAAGAGGTAACGGTCGAGCTCCTCGCCGGCAAAACTCAGGTAGGAAGCCTCAACAACGAAACGCTCGAAGCCTACATCGACGCCGATTCTGTCACAAATCCCGGAACACGCACCCTCACTATAAAGATAAGGGGCGCAAGCAATATAAACTACGAGGTCAAGTCCGTCAAGCCCGCAAATGCGACGATAGTATTCGATAAAATGGATACCCGCACATTCGACGTATCGGCTCAGATACCGAACGTCTCAGTCGTTGACGGAAAGGCTATCGACCAGAACGATATCACCTGCGAGCCCTCAGAGGTGCGCATAACAGGTCCCTCGTCGCAGCTCGACAAGATATCGAAGTGCATAGCCGTCTCCAACAAGGAGCTCAGCCTCGACAGCACCTACAACCTCCAGAGCGACGAGCTCCAGCTCTACACCGAGGACAACGCCCTGATCGACCAGTCTACCATGAAGCTGAGCGACGCGGTGTTCAACATCACGATACCGGTGCGCACGCAGAAAGAGGTCGGGCTCTACGTCTCGATAGTCGACGCTCCGGACAATTTCGACACCGATATCATCAAGTTTGATATGTCGTCGGATTCAGTGGTTCTCGCCTGCAACAACAGCAAGGTCGAGATACCGGATATGCTCGACATCGGCAAGGTCTCGCTAAACGAGCTGAAACCCGGCTTCACCAAGACCTTCTCTATCAGCAACAGACTCGAGGGAAGCGACTACGAGAACGTCTCCGATCTCGAGACCGTAACGGTCAAGTTCGATGATTCCGACTTCGCGCAGACCAGCCTCGTGCTCGACAAGAGCCGCATAAGCACCAGCAACGAGCCTGACGCTGCAAACTACAAGTACGAAGTCCTCACGCAGCGCATGGAGATAACTCTCGTCGGACCCGAGGAAGTTATAAACGAGATAACTCCCGAGGATATACTCGCGGACGTAAACCTCATCAACGCGAACCTCTCCACTGACCAGTTCAGCTGGAACGCAAGCTTCACCTGCAAGTACGACAGCGTCTGGGTAGTTACCAATTCAAAGGTATCCGTCCAGCGCACGAAAATACAGTCATAA
>DEDQ01000059.1:18144-18350 GCA_002350065.1 Ruminococcus flavefaciens | reverse complement strand
CAGATACCGCAGTGGAGCTTAGCGTTAGCGGGTCTGCCGAGCTCGAGAGCCATCTTCATGAGCTTGCCAACGCCGTCTCTGTCGAGCTTAGCGAAAGGATCGTTCTCGAAGATCTTCTTGTCGTAGTATGCACCGAGGAACTTGCCTGCGTCGTCACGTGAGAAGCCGTAAGTCATCTGTGTGAGGTCGTTTGTACCGAAGCAGAA
>DEDQ01000059.1:17566-17886 GCA_002350065.1 Ruminococcus flavefaciens | reverse complement strand
GTCTGCATTGCAGCGATCTCAGGGTATGTTACAGCAAGACGGCATCCACGGTGACCCATCATCGGGTTGAACTCGTGGAGTGAAGCGATGATAGCCTTGATATCCTCAACGGACTTGCCCTGTGACTTAGCGAGAAGAGCGATGTCAGCTTCTTCTGTAGGAACGAATTCGTGGAGCGGAGGATCGAGGAAACGGATTGTTACCGGGTTACCCTCGAGTGCCTCGTAGAGAGCCTCGAAGTCAGCCTGCTGGATAGGCTCGATCTTAGCGAGAGCAGCCTCTCTGCCTTCAACTGTGTCAGAGCAGATCATCTCACGGAA
>DEDQ01000059.1:17242-17442 GCA_002350065.1 Ruminococcus flavefaciens | reverse complement strand
CCGATACCCTCAGCGCCGAGCTCGCGAGCCTTCTTAGCGTCAGCAGGTGTATCAGCGTTTGTTCTTACCTTGAGCTTTCTGTACTTGTCAGCCCATGCCATGATCCTGCCGAACTCGCCAGCGATCTTAGCGTCAACAGTAGCGATGATACCGTCGTAGATGTTACCTGTTGTACCGTCGATTGAGATGTAGTCGCCCTC
>DEDQ01000059.1:16541-17032 GCA_002350065.1 Ruminococcus flavefaciens | reverse complement strand
ATACCTGTGATATCCTCAGGAGAAGTCTCGAGACGAACGAGAACTACCTTCTCGCCCTTTGCAGCCCACTCTACAGCGTCGTCAGCTGTGAATACGATCTTACCGCAAGCAGCACCGGGTGAAGCACCGAGACCCTTGCCGATAGGTGTAGCAGCCTTGAGAGCAGCAGCGTCGAACTGGGGGTGGAGAAGTGTATCGAGGTTTCTGGGGTCGATCATTGCAACAGCCTCTGCCTCTGTCTTCATGCCCTCATCAACGAGGTCACAAGCGATCTTGAGAGCAGCCTGTGCAGTTCTCTTACCGTTTCTTGTCTGGAGCATATAGAGCTTCTTGTTCTCAACAGTGAACTCCATATCCTGCATATCGTGATAGTGATTTTCGAGAGTCTTGCAAACTTCCTGGAACTGAGCGAATGCCTCAGGGAAAGTTTCAGCCATCTGCTGGATAGGCATAGGAGTACGAACGCCTGCAACAACGTCCTCGCCCTGTGC
>DEDQ01000059.1:11795-16523 GCA_002350065.1 Ruminococcus flavefaciens | reverse complement strand
CCCATGAGCTTCTTCTCACCAGTAGCAGGGTCACGTGTGAAAGCAACGCCTGTACCGCAATCGTCGCCCATGTTGCCGAATGCCATTGACTGTACGTTAACAGCAGTACCCCAAGAGAAAGGAATATCGTTGTCACGTCTGTAAACGTTTGCACGGGGGTTGTCCCATGAACGGAATACAGCCTTGATAGCGCCCATGAGCTGCTCCTTAGGATCGTCAGGGAAATCTACGCCGATCTTAGCCTTGTACTCAGCCTTGAACTGGCCTGCGAGTACCTTGAGGTCGTCAGCTGTGAGCTCAACGTCCTGAGTTACGCCCTTTTCTTCCTTCATCTTGTCGATAAGCTCTTCAAAGTATTTCTTACCAACTTCCATAACTACGTCAGAATACATCTGGATGAATCTTCTGTAGCAGTCCCAAGCCCAACGGGGATTGCCGGACTTAGCAGCGATAGTATTAACAACAGTTTCATTGAGACCGAGGTTGAGGATAGTATCCATCATACCGGGCATTGAAGCTCTTGCACCTGAACGAACAGAAACGAGGAGAGGATTCTCCTTATCGCCGAACTTCTTGCCGGTGATGCCTTCCATCTTTGTGATGTACTCGTTGATCTCAGCCATGATCTCGTCAGAGATACCGCCGTCTTCGTAGTACTGTGTGCAAGCCTCAGTTGTGATCGTGAAACCCTGGGGAACAGGGAGACCGATGTTTGTCATCTCAGCGAGGTTAGCGCCCTTACCGCCGAGAAGCTCTCTCATGTTAGCATTACCTTCGGAAAAAAGGTAACAATATTTGTGTGCCATTGGTATATACCTCCAGTTTTAAACTTAGCGGAGAGGGGACAGGCAGTCCCGTTCCGACTTAGTTATATTATAACATAAAATGCAAAAAAATGCCATATAGAATAAGGTAAAAAATTACAGTTAGTTTTACTGCACTTTGCACAAAAAAATGAAAAAAGAAATAAATAAGGAAAAAAACTCTTGCAATATTTGTTCATTTTTGTAATAATTGCATTATAGCGTTTTTTGCGGTTCAAAATGCGAAGGACATCGGGGACGCCGTTTCCGGCTGTCCGCTTTTGATTGCGCATTATGGATCATGCATTAATATAGTTGGAGGTACAAATATGGATAAAGCAGTTATTTTAGCCGGCGGACAGGGCAAAAGAATGAAGGCAGAGATGCCCAAGCCGCTTTTTAAGGTTTTAGGTGAGCCCATGCTCGAATGGGTAATAACAGCGTGCGAGAGCGCCGATATCAGCGATATCTGCGTCGTTAAGGGCTACAAGGGCGAGATGATAGACGAATACCTCGCCGGCAGATATACTACCGTCAATCAGGCTGAACGCCTCGGAACTGGTCACACTGTTCAGCAGGCGATACCCTTCCTCAGCAATGAAAAGAACGGAAATACCCTCGTACTCTGCGGAGACGCTCCGTTTATAGATGAGGAGACTATCCGTCAGTCGCTCATGCTCCACAAGCAGAACGACAATGCGGTCACGGTCATCACGGCAGAGCTCGACGACCCTACCGGCTACGGACGAATCGTCAGAACTGATAACGGCATCAAGGGCATTGTCGAGCACAAGGACGCTACTCCGGCTCAGCGCAGCATAAAGGAGGTCAACTCCGGCGCTTACTGGTTCAAGACCGGCGACCTCATCTCTCTGCTCGGCAAGCTGACCAATGACAACGCTCAGAAGGAGTATTACCTCACTGATACGGTCAGCATAGCCATTTCTGAGGGCAAAAAAGCCGGAGCTTACCGCTCGAACAACGCCAATATCATCAAGGGCGCAAACGACCGCCGCGACCTGCTCGAACTCAACAACTACGCCCGCATGGAGGTCATCAACAAGCACCTCATCAACGGCGTCGAGTTCGTTTGCACTGACGGCGTTATCATCGAGAGAAGCGTCGAGATAGGGCTCGGCACTTCTATACAGCCGAATACCATACTCCGCGGTAAGACAAAAATAGGCGAGGGCTGTATCATAGGTCCAAACTCCGTGGCTGAGGACTGCATTATCGGAAACAATGTCGTATTCAATACCGCGCAGGCTTACCAGTCCGAAATTGAGGACGGCGCAAATGTGGGTCCGTTCGTACATATCCGCCCCGACAGCAAGATAGGCTCTGATGCGAGAGTCGGCGACTTCGTCGAGGTCAAGAATTCCGCTATCGGCAGCAAGACCGCTATCGCTCACCTCGCTTACATCGGCGACAGCGACATCGGCAGAAAGGTCAACATCGGCGCGGGAACTGTTACCGTCAACTTCGACGGCGTTGCCAAGAGCCGCTGCGTTATCGGCGATTACAGCTTCGTCGGCAGCAATACCAGCCTTATCGCTCCGCTCAGGCTCGGCAAGGGAGTTTATACCGCTGCCGGAACTACCGTTACACGCGATGTTCCGGACTACGCGCTCGCTATCGACAGGGGAGAGCTCAAGGTCAACGAGGGCTATACTCTCCGCAAGATGAAGGCTAAGAAGTAATGGATATCGTCTTACTTATAATGGGAGCAGTGATTATCCTGCTCCTTATAATGGTGCTGATACGGCTCGGGGCAGTCGGCAGGACTGACGGCGATGCCCTGAATAAAGCCGTTTCAGCCGGTATGCGCGAGCTTCAGCGCGGATATACCGAGGAGATGAACGGCAGTATGCAGACGTTCAGCCGCCTTATCGCGGACAATCAGCGGCTCGCCTCGGAGGCTCAGCAGAGACAGATATCCGGTATGGACGAGAAGCTTTCCCAGCATATCGCCGTGATGAGCAGGTCTGTCTCTGAGAAGCAGGAGCAGTCAGGCAAGGCGGTGAACGATTCGCTCCGCAACCTTGAGACACGCTTCAAGACCCTCGAATCCTCGAACAATGAGAAGCTCGAAGCCATGCGGCTGACAATGATGAGACAGCTCACGACGATACAGGACGAGAACCGGAAAAAGCTCGATGTGATACAGAATACGGTCAATGAAAAGCTCGAGAGCCAGCTCCAGAAATCGTTCAAGCTCGTGAGCGAGCGGCTGGAAAAGGTCTACGAGAGCCTCGGCGAAATGCAGAGCATTGCCTCAGGCGTGGGCGACCTCAAAAAGGTGCTAACAAACGTCAAGACCCGCGGTATACTGGGAGAAATTCAGCTCGGCAGCATTATCGGTGAGATACTGCCTCCCGAGCTCTACGATACGGAAGTCCCGACTATACCCGACAGCCGCGACCACGTTGAATTCGCGGTAAAGCTCCCCGGAGCGGCGGACGGCTCGAGCATATATCTGCCGATAGATTCAAAATTCCCGGGAGATACCTACTCCGCTTTGCAGGACGCCTACGATTCCGGCGACAAGGAACGTATCGAAGCCGCGAGAAAAACTCTCAGCTCAGTGATGAAAAAATGCGCGGGAGATATCCGCTCGAAGTACGTAGCTCCGCCGTATACTACCAATTTCGGCATTATGTTCCTGCCGTTTGAGGGGCTCTATGCCGAGGCGGTCAAGCTCGGACTTGTGGAAACTCTACAGCATGAGTACAGTATCAGCATAACCGGTCCGTCAACTATGGCGGCGATGCTGAATTCGCTGCAAATGGGATTCCGCACGCTTGCTATCCAGAAGCGGAGCAGCGAGGTGTGGGAGATACTCGGCTCGGTCAAGAAGGAGTTCGGCAATTTCAGCGAAGCCCTTGAAAAGACTCAGAAGCATATCCGTCAGGTGGACGACGACCTCGAAAAGCTCATAGGTACGCGCACCAGACAGATAAACAGAAGCCTCAGCAAGGTCGAGCTCCCGCTCGATGAATGTCAGGAATAAGACGAGTTTGGAGAATGGTTATGAAAACAAAAGAAGTTAAGATCCCGATGATAATAAGCATCGCACTTTATTTTACAGCGGTCCTTGTCGACTTGTGCTGCTTTATGATGCAAAAGTCACTCATACGGTTTCCGGTCGATAAATTAGTCTTTCCGCCTTGTATAATAACGCGTATCGTGGTATTGCTCCTATTGGGCGCATTCATGATAGCTATGTCATTATATAAAGGCGATTCGAGAAAGCTTGTGAGCTGGATAATGATAGGTGCATATGTCGTGCTTTCTCTTGCTATCACATATGGCAGTATTTGGATAAATCAATTGATAGTGACCGTTAGCGACCAAGAACACTTTGCTGCTGTAAGTACTATTGAATCCTATTGTGCAATGTTTGACAGACCGTTTACTATGGGAGCGGCAATATGTGCGTTTATTGCAATAGGACGCTATGGCGTCATTGCTGAAAAAACTGAACAGGAATAACAAAAGGACGGAAAGGGATACCCTTAGAGTGCTTCCCTTAGCGGAATTTGCGGGCTACCGAGCTGAAAACTTACGGCTCATATTCGGCAGCCTGCGAAATCGGCTAAAGGGACACCCTTTTCCGTCCTTTTTTACATTGTTACGATAAAGCAGATGCTCTTGCCCTCGATGTTGTCTACGCTGACCTTGAACTTGTGCTTGTCGATGATAGACTTAGCTATCGCGAGACCAAGTCCGTAGCCGCCGGTTGCTCGGTTTCGGGAGGCATCGCTGCGGTAGAAGCGCTCGAATATCTTGTCCTTTTCCGAGTCCTTGACGCCTTTTCCGGTGTTGTATACCGAGAGCACAGGCTTGCCGTTCTCGGTTTTCAGCGATACGCGGACCGTTCCGCCGTCGCTTGAATATTTCAGCGCGTTGTCGATGAATATCGCTG
>DEDQ01000059.1:7213-11737 GCA_002350065.1 Ruminococcus flavefaciens | reverse complement strand
TCGAGCTCGAAGTTCTTGTTCGTCTCGAATGCCTGACACTCGAACGGCAGAGCTGTATTCGTAATGGCTTTGCTGAGGTCGAATTCAGCCTGTATGAACTCGTTTGAGCGGTTTTCCAGCCGAGTCAGATTCAGCAGGTCGTTGACGAGCACGTTCATGCGGTCGGTCTGGTCGCGGATATAGGTCAGCCACCTGTTTTCGCCTATTTCACCGGCGAGGACGTCCGCATTCGCGGAGATGACCGTGAGCGGAGTTTTCAGCTCGTGGCTCGCGTCGGAGATGAACTGCTTCTGCTTGTCGAATGCAACGCTGATAGGCTTAACTATCAGTCCGCTCAGAAAATATCCGAGTGCGGACAGTATCACGACACTGATAGAACCAACTATCACGGTTATGCGCTTGAGCTTCTTCATCATGTTCATCTCGGCGCTCTTGTCAGTGAGTACCAGAAGTGTTCCGTTCGGCTTTTTTTCGGTGCAGAACTGGTAATTGTTCACCATTCCGCACGTCGCATTGCTGTCGAGTATCTTGTCGATGTACTGCTGAGCGACCTCCTCTGTCATGTCGCTGTTGCGGATATCGAGGTACTTGCCGTCCTTGTCAGCCATGATTATGAAAAAGTCGATAGAGCCGAGCGATTTCGGCACGGGGTCTCCACCGTTCGGAGGCATATTCCCGCGCGGGACCGGAGCTGTGTCTGAGGTCTTTCCGGAGTCTGATGCTGTCGTTGTGGAAGCAGGCTCGGAGCTCTCGTCGCTGTCGAGCACGGTATAGCCGTCGAGGACGGGTATCTGCATGGTGTTTGCCTGCGGCTTGATGCCCTCCTCGTTCTGGCGGCAGTCGTCTTCGCGGTCGCTTTCGTGATGGTTTTGGTCCGCGGTAGTTGTTTCTGCTGCGGGCTCTTTTTTGGTGTTATTGTTCTGTATCCGCGGCTGCCATGGCTGCCACGGCTGGCAGGGCTGCCACGGTCCCCACGGCGGGTACGGACCGTTCCAGCCGTTGTTTTCGGAGGGCTGGGTCGGCTCTTCGCTGCGGCGCTTGTCGTCATTGCGTTTTTCCGTGGGCTTTTCCGTTGGCTTCTCTATCGGAGGAGCTGTTACGGTCGGGACTTCCTCAACAGGTGCCGGAGGCTCGGGCTCTGCCGGCTCTTCGACAGGAGCAGGAGATTCCGTCTGTGCCGGAGCCTGAGCTTCCGGAGCGGGAGCAGGAGAGATTTCCGCTTCTGTTTCGGGAGCGGCTGTAGTCGAGGTCGCTTCCTTTGCTGCCGAGGTCGTTGTTGACGTTGCGGCTGCGGTGGAGGCTTTAGTCGTCCGCGGAGGCTCTGTGCGCTGAGAGTCCGGCTTTAACGGAGGCTCGTTGCTGTCGGCTTTAAAGCTGTCGTTAAGCGGCTGGAAGGTGAATGTCTTGATATTGCTGTCGTATTCAACTCCCGAGGCGACCTGTTCGAGAACGACCTTGGTCTGGTGCTCCATTACGGTGTCCATGAGGATATTTATCGAGCCGAGTACACCGATGAATATCGCGAGAAGTATTGATGTTATTATGCCGAAAAATTTCAGCTGCAGCTTTCTGAACAAAGGCGGTACCTCCTTTTATTCAAGCGAATAGCCTATTCCGCGGGCGGTCTTTATCTGCACCGGCGCGGAAATGACGGATATTTTTTTCCTCAGGAAGGATATGTAGACCTCGATGTTGTTGTATTCGATGTCGCTTTCATATCCCCATATTTTCTCGATGATACGCTCTTTCGGGAGTATCTGGTGCGGGTTGGCGATGAGCAGCTCCATTATCTGGTATTCTTTCAGGCTGAGCTTGACGTCGCTTCCGCCGTAGCTTATCGAGCAGGTGTTCTTGTGCAGTTCGAGACCGTTGAATTCAACGCGGTTCTCGTCGATTATCTCGCCCTTGCGGCGGGTCAGAGCGCGTACACGCGCGAGAAGCTCTCCGGTAACGAAGGGCTTGGTGAGGTAGTCGTCGGCTCCGCAGTCGAGACCGTTTATTTTGTCGTCGACCTCGCTCCTCGCCGTGAGAAGCAGTACGGGAGTGCTGACTTTTTCGCTTCTGAGGCGTCTTAGTACCTCCATGCCGTCCATTCCGGGAAGCATGATATCAAGGAGTATGCAGTCGTAAACTCCGGTGAGCGCGTTGTCGAGCCCGCTGATGCCGTCGTAGGCGGTGTCGACTGAGTACATATTCCGTTTGAGTATCTCGCTGAGCGCGTCGGCGAGCTGTATTTCATCTTCAACTACGAGTAGCTTCATATAATTGTCCCCCTTTTCGGGACACTGCGGAATACATCAGTGCCCCGTACTATATACATTATATCACAAAATATTGAAATAGGCTTAAAAAATTGAAACTCGTTACTTCCTATGTAGAAAATTTCACGGCTGATTTTTGTGCAAATTTCCGGTTTTGTCGGATTTGAATAAACAAATGTTGACTATTTTTCGGATATATGGTAAAATTATTGAGTAATCAGGATGAAATGCGGCATGGTATGCCGCTGGGTATATGAATGTTTGTGCCGCACGGTCAAGCGGCTTTGAAAGGGGCGTTTGGAATGCTGTCACCACAGGAACGTGAAAAGAAAAAAGGCGTGTTTGCCAAGGCGCTTCGTTCGGGCGGAAATGCAGATACGCAGAAATATCTCGAGCTGTATGGTGATTTCAGCCAGAACGGATACAGCCGTGAACTCGCTGAGAGCTATGCGGCGGCTTTTGTTGACGACCGCAAAAAGCCGCTCCCTGAGGATATCCTTCAGACAGCCCGCCTTTATGAAAAGGTCCACGATTATAAGACGGCTGAATTCTACCTTGAAATGCTCGCCGATAAAAAGCTTAGCGGCGATGATAAGTTCATCTACTGCATAAACTGTCTCAGCGTTAAAAGCAAGCAGGGTCACTGGCGCGATGCCGAGGACTTCCGCACCGAGAATATCAACTTTATGCAGAAGCATTCCGAAAAGGTCGATATGGACCTCCGCGCCGACCTGTATATCGCTCTTGCACTCGCTGACTGCGCCGCAAAGCACTACGCTCAGGGCTTCAAGCTCCTTATGGGATTCGGCTACAAGCCTAAGGGCAAGAACGACCTCAAGCTTCTTGATATCCTCATCACCGGCATTTATATCTGCTCGCAGACCGATAATGAGGGGTCTGTCTACAATGCAGTGTCAAATGCTCACGGAGCTATGCGCCTGATAACCGAGTACGAGCATCCGTGGCTCGAGGACTACTACGAGCAGCGCATCAAGGACGCCTCGGAGGGTATAATCTGAATAGGATAATATTGCAGGAGCGGCTACGTTCCTGCAATTATTTTTATCGCTTTATTAACAAAAAGTTCAAAAAATAAGGCGATTTTTGTTTGTATAGTATTATTGTTCCTATATTTAACAATGTCTGCGATGACTGTAAGTCAGGCTTCAAATACCTTGATGTTAAATATATAAATGAGCGGCAGAAGTATTTTGCTGACCTTGAATTCTCCGGTAATACGTCGGTTGCAAAAATGAAACTATATTTTAATTTATATATAATTAGTACAAAATATAAAGATGTTATCAATCTATGTATAAAATATAAAATATTATTTATTTATAAAACGGCAACAATTTTGAAGTCCCGAATCCGGAGCAATATAGTGCTAAAATCCGGCAATATAATCAGTTGATTATTTCACGGGTTTATTCTATAATACAAATATCGGAGAGGTCAATATCCGCTCCGAAACACAATAATAAAGATATATTTATTGTGTCCTGTGATCTGCAGCAAGTATAGTTCGGCAATGCTTTCCGGTTTTTAAACTCCGCCGGATGTGAACACAGTTCGAGCCGCAGCAAACATCTAAGCAATATAGCTGTTTATTAAACATTAATGCCTATAATATGTTTAATCGCCTAAATTCAGCTTAAACAGTTTAAACGTTATGGATACGTTACGCTTTAGCATGCGACTATATTGGGGTACTACGATTTTGTACCTGCTGCAAGCTGTTTATACGTATAGAGGGTGCGTATATACGGTTATGAGAGACGTTCTTCACTGACTATTGAGAGGGTGTCAGCGAAGGACGTCTTTTCATTTGCCTTTTTTTCTTTTTTGTGGTATAATAGATTCGCATTTATTTTTAAGGAGCGTTTTTAATGAGTATTTTTGATGTGTTCGACCGCATTTCCTCCGGTTCGACAGCCGCAGGAGGTAAAATAGAATATGTGATAGCCGGTCTCGGCAATCCCGGTTTGGAATATGAGGGCACACGCCATAATGCGGGCTTCTTCACTATAGACGCCCTCGCGGAACAGGCTGGCGTGAAGATAGACCGCCTCCGCTTTAAGGGCAAGACCGCTGAGGCGACTATCGGCGGCAAGCGCTGTCTGCTTCTCAAGCCCACTACCTATATGAACAACAGCGGCGAATCAGTCGTGCAGGCGCTCGAGTTCTACAAGATAGACGCCTCGAACCTCATCGTCATTTACGACGATATCTCCCTCGACCCCGGAAAGCTCCGCATCAGGAG
>DEDQ01000059.1:3326-6912 GCA_002350065.1 Ruminococcus flavefaciens | reverse complement strand
TTCAAGGAAACCTTTTGCGAGCTCTCCGGATACAAAAGTATCCGCGAGGCTCTTGATAAAAACATCTCACCCGTCTCCGTGACGGGTCTTTCGCATATACACAGGGCTCAGCTCATAAACGCCGTCAACTCGGGCAAGGTCGACCTCGTTGTCACCGGAAGCGAAGCCGAGGCAAAGAAGCTCTGCGACGATATCAATATGATGTCCGGAAGCGAGACTGCCGTGCTTTTCCCCTCGAAGGAGCTCGTTTTCACTCCCGTTGACAGCGCTAACCGCGAGTATGAGTATATGCGCGTATCGGCTCTTGCGCGCGCCGTGAAGGGCGAGTGCCGTACTATCTGCGCGAGCATTGAAGCTGTCATGCAGCCGGTAATTCCGGTCGGAGTCCTTATTGCGGCGGGGGTAGAGCTCTCTGTCGGCGATACCGTTGACCGCGACAAGCTCTGTCTCGCTCTCACGCGGAGCGGCTATCAGCGCAGTGAAAAGGTCGAGGGAGCTTCGCAGTTCTCCGTCCGCGGCGACATCATCGACATCTTCCCCGTGCAGGCGGATAAGCCCCTGCGTATCGAGCTGTGGGGCGACGAGATAGAGACTATATCCGAGTTCGAGACCGACTCTCAGCGCCGTACCGATGTACATCCCGAAAAAGCCGAAATTTCGCCCGCCGGAGAGATACTCTACGACGGGGAAGAGCTCGCCGGCAAAATAGAGGAGCTCTGCAAGCGAGTGCGCGGCAAGCGTATGGAGCTCGTCCGCGAGCATCTCGGCGCTGACGTGAACAGGCTCAGGGCAGGGGAGATACTCGCTCACGGAATGAAGTATTATCCGCTCGTTTACGGCGAGGCTTCCACCGTTTTCGACTACGTTGACGGAACTGTCGTATTCAGCGATTATTCGGGTATCATGGACACTGCCTCGGGAGTTATGTCGCGCTATAATGAGGACGTGAAGATACTCATGGAGGACGGTCAGCTCTGCAAGGGGCTTGACGGCTACTGCATCGAGCTCTCGAGGATACAGCTCATTGCCGAGAAAAGGAACTGCCTATACCTCAGCAACTTTTTACAGGGCGGCGAGCGTATCGACTACCGCAGGCTCGTCAGCTTTGAGGCTATGCAGACTGCCGCCTGGGGCGGCGAGCTGAAACAGCTCATCGAGGACGTTTCTGACTATATAAGCCGCAAATACCGCATTATCCTCTGCGCCGGAAGCGAAAAGACCCTCCCCATAATCCAGCAGGACCTCGCCGATAACGGCATTCCCTGCGACCTTGCCTCCGACAGCCTTGAAGCCGGCTATGGCAGGGTATGCTTGATGTCGGGAAGCCTCAGCGGCGGCTTTGAATATCCCGAGAATAAGACTGTCCTCATCACGCAGGGCAGGTCTATGGATTCTGTCCGCAAGAAAAAGCACAAGAAGAAAAACAAGGCGGAGGAGATACGCAGTCTCGCTGATATCACCGAGGGCGACCTCGTTGTACATTCCAGCCATGGTATCGGACGCTTTATCGGTATCCGCAAGCTCGAATTCGACGGCGTTACCAAGGACTACATAACCATTCAGTACGCGGGCACGGATAAGCTCTATATTCCGGTAACTCAGCTCGATATGGTGTCGAAGTACATCGGTCCGCGCGACGACAGCGGCGTTAAGCTGAACAAGCTCAGCTCCGGCGAGTGGCAGCGTACCCGCTCCAACGTCAAGAGAGCGGTCAAGGACATGGCTCACGAGCTGATAGCCCTCTACGCCAAGCGCGAAAAGAGCGTCGGATTCGCATTCTACCCCGATGACGAGATACAGCGCGATTTCGAGGAGCGCTTCCCATACGTCGAGACCGATGACCAGCTTACCGCTATATCCGAGATAAAAGCCGATATGGAGCGCGGCAGACCTATGGAGCGTCTCCTCTGCGGAGACGTCGGCTTCGGCAAGACCGAGGTAGCGCTCCGCGCGGCTATGAAGTGCATACTCGCAGGCAAGCAGTGCGCTCTGCTCGCGCCTACGACTGTCCTCGCGTATCAGCATTATCAGACGGCTCTGCGCCGCTTCGAGCACTTCCCCGTCAATGTGGAGCTGCTCAGCCGCTATCGCAGTCCGCGGCAGCAGGCGGAGATAGTCAAAAAGCTGAAACAGGGCAAAATTGACCTCCTCATCGGCACCCACAAGATAATCCAGAAGAGCGTCGTTTTCCGCGACCTCGGACTCGCTATAATCGACGAGGAACAGCGCTTCGGCGTTGCTCACAAGGAAAAATTCAAGGAGAGCTTCACCGGCGTGGACGTCCTTATGCTCTCGGCAACGCCTATCCCGCGAACTCTCAACATGGCAATGAGCGGCATACGCGATATGTCAGTGCTTGAAGAGCCTCCGCAGGACAGATATCCCGTTCAGACCTATGTTATCGAATACAACGCCGGCACGATAGTTCAGGCTATCGTCCGCGAGCTCCGCCGCGGCGGTCAGGTCTACTATATCCACAACCGCGTGGAGACTATACAGGCGTGCGCTGCCCGCTTGCAGGAATTCCTCCCCGACGCGCGTATCGCCTATGCGCACGGTCAGATGAGCGAGGACGAGATGAGCGACATATGGGAACAGCTCGTCGAGCACGAGATAGATATCCTCGTCTGCACGACCATTATCGAGACCGGAGTTGACGTCCCCAACGTCAATACCCTCATCATCGAGGACTCCGACCGCTTCGGACTTTCGCAGCTCTATCAGCTCCGCGGCAGAGTAGGACGCTCGAACCGCCGCGGCTATGCGTATTTCACCTACAGACGCGACAAAGTTCTCACTGAAATTGCCACAAAGCGACTTAACGCAATGAAGGAGTTCACCCAGTTCGGAAGCGGCTTCCGCATCGCTCTCCGCGACCTCGAGATACGAGGCGCGGGAAGCATTCTCGGCGGCAGTCAGCACGGTCATATGGAGGCGGTCGGCTACGATATGTACCTCCAGCTCCTCTCCGAGGCTATAGCCGAGGAAAAAGGCGAAAAACCGGAGAAAATTCCGGAGTGCCTTGTCGATATACAGACCGACGCGCATATCCCCGAAAAGTACATCTCAAGCCTGAATCAGCGTATCGACCTCTACCGCAAGATAATGAACGTCACACGCGACGAGGACAAATTCGACCTCGTTGATGAGCTCATCGACCGCTACGGCGAGCCGCCGAAGTCGGTGCTCGGACTTATCGAGGTCTCGCTGCTCAGAAACAAGGCGGCTCACCTCGGAATCACTGAAATATCGCAGAAAAACGCGCAGATGTACTTCTACACCGAGTACCTCACTATCGACCAGATAAGCGCTCTTTCGGCGGCTTACAAGGGCAAGATAACCTTCAACGGCTCCGGAAAGTCCTATGTTTCGGTGAAAATTGACCCGAAGAAGCTCCCGTTCGACATGATGAAGGATGTGGTCGGCATCATTGATTCGGCGACTTCTGATGATAGCAAAAATGCACATATCACCGGCTGATTCATTGTGCAGTATGACGATTTACAATCCCGGGCATTTATGATAAAATAATGGAATATACAATAGGCTTCGGCTACCATGACCGTATAGGCAATACCGCACAAAG
>DEDQ01000059.1:0-3189 GCA_002350065.1 Ruminococcus flavefaciens | reverse complement strand
TTTGTGCGGTGTTGCCTATATGTCAGCGTCCGTGCCGGAGCCCAAAGCAAAGCCCTTTCTGCAAAAATGGAGATGATAAAATGGATCACAAAAGAATAATTTCAGGCGCTATGGCGCTTACTATCGCGGCTGCTATGGCTGGCTGCGCAAGCTCAGATAAAAACGACAAGTCCGAGAAGGAGCCCACTACTGCGGCTTCGACTGCTCCCTCGACTGAGGAGAGCACCGAGCCCACAACTGAGCCGGAACCTCCTCACCCTGCCGACTGCAATGACCCCAACGCAATAACCTTTGACGACGGCGACTTCTCGTTCGCTTCCGTCAATGAGGACGATGTCGACTCGGCAAAGGGAACTCTCGAAATCGCCGAGGTGGAGGGCAATAAGATGCTCCGCTTCAAGGACAGCGGCACTAATTTCGCGGACGGTACCGTTCAGAAGATAAAGCTCGATGCAGTAAAGCTCCTCGCGCCCGAGAACCTCGCGAAGGTGCGCTCTATCGAGTTCGACGCCTACGCTGACGCTACTGCCGAGGACTACCAGAACGATGACGGCGAAAAGCTCAGGGCTCCCGGCTGGATAGGCGGCGGCGGCGGTGCTAATACCGCCGCCGATACATGGGCTGAGTTCGCAGAATGGAGCGGCGGCGAGTACAACTTTGAAATGTCCGGAGCTGTACACGTTAAATTCAAGTTCCTCTTTGCCGACAGCGGCGAATGCTGGGACGAAACTATGGAAGAAGCCGTTATGCAGATAATGCGCTGGGGAGCTCAGAATGAGGGCAATTTCTACATCGATAATATCCTTTTCCTCGATGCGGACGGAAAATCCCTCCCGATAGAGAAAAAGTCCGAGCCTGCTGCGGAGCCGGCTAAGGAAGAGGCTCCCGCAACTGAAGGAGCTGAAGCTCCTGCAACAGAGCCCGACAGCGTCGAAAAGGCTGTTGACGCAGGCATCGCCGAGGCTGAAAAGAAGCTCGAAGAGGCTCAGAAAAAGGCTGACGAGGCTATCGCTGAGGCTTCAAAGCAGATAGAGGACAAACGCTGATAGCTTAACTATCGTATCATTTAAGACAGCATATGTGTAATATGCTGTCTTTTTTTGCAATTTTTTATGGCTTTTGCTATTTTTACTTGACAAGCATTATCTGATATGATAAACTTAATATACGGATATTAATATTCTATATCTATTATACTTTTAGGAGGCTTATATGAATTTCAGAAAAACTATCGCAGGCATTTCCGCTCTGACTATCGTTTCAGGCGCACTTCCCTTTGCACAGGCTGCTGCATTTGCGGCAGAGACAGAAAAGACCTTCACAGAAGGCACTGTAAACGCATTCGTTTATTCTCCTGAGGAAACAGCAGAGATAGACGCAAGATTCTATTCTGATATGCCCAGCGTACCCTACGTCAAGCTTTCGGATTACTACAAGAACTGGTCAGGCGACGAGCTCTCGATAACCGGCAAGGACGGCAAGTATACTCTGAAAAATGCTGTCGGCGCAAGCGGAGAGATAGATGTAAACAAGGATACTCTTACAGCCGCTGAATATTCAACATTTACACTGCCTATACCTGAGCTCAGTGAGGACAGCAGCCTTACAAAGATGTTTGTACAGGACTCTTCCAAGGAGATAGAGGTTTCCGGCACTCCTAAGATAATAACTATTGATTTTTCAAACTATGATATCGACCTTTACGGCGATGAGAACGATATATGGTTCCCGCTTCCTACGCTCTGCAATGTGTTCAGAGGCAATATTTTAAGAAGCATATACTATGCAGGCAGCCTTTTCTTCGTGAACGATTATGAAGAGTTCAATGTCAATGCTGTTATCAGCACGGTAGGTCCCGAGGCAATGAAGCAGAATATTGCGTCTGAAAGACCTGCTGATCTCGCTGCATACAACTACAATGAGCTCTGCCGTGTATTCGACTGTGAATACGGCTATCCGGGAAGGATACCGCTCAACGATGCAATGGCAGAGAAGGGTCTTGACGGACTTCTCTCAGAGACAAATGCAGATACAAAGAAGTTAAAGGAAAACCTCCTTTCGTCAGATTATATGACATATCTTTTAGGCCTTTTCGAGCTTGAAACATATTTCTGGGACGGCGGACATACAGTAACAACAGGATTTGCAAACCTGCTTCCTGAAGAAAACATTGCTGCACTTATAGCAAGCTATAATGCTGAAGCAGGCGATGACGGTGTTTTCGAGGGCGCAGCAGACAGATTCGGAAACCTTGCATCAAAAGGTGCCTCATATTCTGGTGCAAAGGCTGCAAGAAGTGCTGTAACAGGCGAAAAACCCGACGGCGAGGAGGATAGCTTCTACAGATATGTAGAGCAGGGCGATACGGCTCTCTTCTCATTCGACAGCTTCATGAGCTGTGACCTTCCTGGCTGGAATGCTTATTATACAGGCGAGGGCGAGCGTCCGAACGATATCGTATCCGCACTTTATGACTGCGTTGTGAAGGCTGACAAGAACCCCAAGATAAAGAATTTCGTTATCGACGTATCTACTAACGGCGGCGGACTTGTTCCTGTAAACTATTATATCATTTCGCTCATTTCAGGCAACGATACTTTTTATGATTCTCTTGTAAAGTATGGCGTTACAACCAAGGCATACTATGAGACAGACAGAAACCTCGACGGTAAGTTCGACTCGAAGGACGTCGAGCTCAAATTTGACCTCAACTTCGGAATCATCGAATCAGAATATTCATTCTCCTGCGCAAATATGCTTCCCGCAATGGCTAAGGACAACGGTCTCCTCATCATCGGCGAGCTGTCAGGCGGCGGAGCCTGCACCGTCATCGAGTACTATACTCCTGACGGAGCTCCTATCAATATCTCATCTGCCAACTCAAGAACTATGACAAAGGACGGCAAGAACATCGACTCTGGTGTTGTTCCGGACTACAACCTTGTTTACGCAAGCACTGATGAAGAAACAGGCGCGGTAACAAAGGACTTCTCAACTGTATTTGACCTCGGCGAGGTAAGCAAGTGCTTTGCAAGATACTACAATACAAGCAGTCCGGCTTATATGCTCGGTGACCCCAACGACGACAACAATATCGACGCAAAGGACGCTACATTTGTCCTCAGCGCATATGCAACTCTTTCAACAGGCGGCGCGATAGCTGACGAAGAGAAGCTTGCTGCTGATGTC
>DEDQ01000035.1:9951-10250 GCA_002350065.1 Ruminococcus flavefaciens | reverse complement strand
GCTCCCAACATCACAACTCAGTGTCTCCGCGTTCCCGTATCAGACGGTCATACAGCCGCTGTATTCGTAAGCTTCGAGAACAAGCCCTCCAAGGAGGAGATACTCGAACTCTGGAAGAATTTCAAGGGCGTACCTCAGGAGCTCGAGCTCCCGAGCGCTCCTAAGCAGTTTATCCACTACTTCGAGGAGGATAACCGTCCGCAGGCTAAGCTCGACAGAAATCTCGAGGGCGGCATGGCAGTTTCAACAGGACGTCTCCGCGAGGATACACAGTATGACTACAAGTTCGTTTGTCTCTC
>DEDQ01000035.1:5847-9714 GCA_002350065.1 Ruminococcus flavefaciens | reverse complement strand
TTATGAAGAACACCATATTCACCGGTGCGGCTATCGCTATCATCACTCCTATGAACGCCGACGGTTCCATAAACTATGATGAGCTCGGTGAGCTCATCGACGACCAGATAAAAAAGGGTACAGACGGTATCGTTATCTGCGGTACTACAGGCGAAGCTTCTACCATGACCGATGACGAGCATCTCGACTGCATCAAATTCGCAGTCAAGCAGGCTGCCGGAAGAGTTCCGGTCATCGCAGGAACAGGCAGCAACGACACTGCATACGCTGTAAAGCTCTCACAGGAGGCTGAGGCTGCCGGCGCAGATGCTCTGCTCCTTGTTACTCCTTACTATAACAAGACAACTCAGCGCGGACTTATCGCTCATTTCACAGCTATCGCTGACGCTGTGAATGTTCCGATAATCCTTTACAATATCCCCGGCAGAACAGGCGTGAATATCGACGTTGCAACTGTTAAGGAGCTCGCTAAGCACAAGAACATCGCTGCTATCAAGGAAGCAAGCGGCAATATCAGCTACGCTGCAAAGCTCATCGCTGAGTGCGGCGACAATATTGACGTTTACAGCGGCAACGACGACCAGATAGTTCCGCTCATGTCACTCGGTGCAAAGGGCGTTATATCCGTTCTTTCGCACGTTATCCCTGCTGAGACTCACCAGATGGCTCAGTATTGTCTCGACAACAACTTCGCTGCTGCGATGAAGATGCAGATCGAATACCTCGACCTCATCAATGACCTCTTCATCGAGGTAAACCCCATTCCTGTCAAGGAAGCAATGAACATGATAGGCTGGAATGCAGGTCCCTGCCGTCTGCCTCTCTATGAGATGAGCGACGAGCACAAGGCTAAGCTCCACGCTTCACTCCAGAAGCACGGTCTCGTAAAATAACCACATTCGCCTCTATGTAAAGGAAGTGTAAATCATGACAAGAATTGTTATTTGCGGCGCTAACGGCAAAATGGGAAAGAATATATACAACTGCATTCAGGACCGCGACGACTGCAAGGTCATTGCCGGCGTTGACGTTTTCACCAAAGAGTATGCTGATTTCCCGATAGTTGCAGCTCCGGATAAGCTTCCGGAAAAGCCGGACGTTATCATCGATTTCTCGAATCCGGCTCTGCTCCACAATCTTCTCGGCTACTGTCTTTCAACAGGCACTCCGCTCGTTATCGGCTCAACTGGCTACAGCGATGAGCAGATAGCTCAGATAAAGAGTGCGGCTCAGCAGATCCCGATATTCTTCACATTCAATATGTCGCTTGGCATCAACCTTCTCGTGCAGCTTGCAAGAAAGGCAGCAAATGTTCTCGGCGACAGATTCGATATCGAGATAGTTGAAAAGCACCACAATCAGAAGATAGACGCTCCGAGCGGAACTGCAATAATGCTTGCAAACGCTATAAACGAGGAGTTCGGCAACTCGAAGGAGTATGTCTACGACCGTCATTCGCGCCGTCAGAAGCGTGAAAAGAAGGAGATAGGTATGCACGCTATCCGCGGCGGCACTATCGTAGGTGAGCACGACGTTATCTTTGCCGGAAACGACGAAGTTATAACTCTTTCGCACTCTGCGGCGTCGAAAATGGTGTTCGCGGAGGGCTCTGTCAAGGCGGCGCTTTATTTAAAGGATAAGCCTGCCGGACTTTATGATATGCAGATGCTTATCTGAGAGCAAATGGTAAAATAGCTATGTTCCGTCTTCAATGGCGAGGGCGGTTCAAATAAATTTCCAAAGGAGAATTTACCAATGAGCAAAGTAAGAATAGGTATTGCCGGCTATGGCAACCTTGGCAAGGGCGTAGAACTTGCTATCAGACAGAATGACGATATGGAGCTTGCGGGAATATTCACCCGCCGCGATCCTTCAACACTCAAGCCCCTCACAGCAGGAGCTCCCGTGTTCAGCATGGACGACCTCAAGAATAAAAAGAACGACATCGACGTTCTTATCATATGCGGAGGAAGCGCTACAGACCTTCCTAAGCAGACTCCCGAGCTTGCAAAGGACTTCAACGTTATCGACAGCTTTGATACTCACAAGCGTATCCCCGAGCACTTCGCAAACGTTGACAAGGCTGCCAAGGAGAGCGGTCACCTTGCATTCATCTCACTCGGCTGGGATCCCGGTCTTTTCTCACTCAACAGACTTTATGCCGAGTCTATCCTCCCCAACGGCAAGAGCTATACATTCTGGGGCAAGGGCGTAAGTCAGGGTCACTCTGACGCTATCCGCCGTGTTGAAGGCGTTAAGCGCGGAATCCAGTACACTGTTCCGATAGAGTCAGCTATGGAGGCTGTCCGCAGCGGAAGCCAGCCCGAGCTCACGACCCGCGAGAAGCATCTCCGCGAGTGCTGGATAGTTCCCGAGGAGGGCGCTGACCTCGCTAAGATCGAGAACGACATCAAGACAATGAAGAATTACTTCGACGAGTACGATACAACTGTAAACTTCATCACAGAAGAGGAGTTCGACGCTGTTCACAACAAGATGCCTCACGGCGGCTTCGTTATGAGAAGCGGTCTCACAGGCGACGGCGAGAAAACTCACCAGATGATAGAGTATTCACTCAAGCTCGAGTCTAATCCCGAGTTCACAGCAAGTGTACTTATCTGCTTTGCAAGAGCAATGGCACGCCTCAAGGCTGAGGGAGCTACAGGCTGCAAGACAGCATTCGATATCGCTCCTGCATACCTTTCAAAGCTTTCGGGCGAGGAGCTCAGAGCTTCAATGCTTTAATTTGAATAAAATAACTCCTTTCGGCGCATAATAACGTCGAAAGGAGTGTTTTTTTATGGTTGAACAGGATACTATCAGACTGCTTCGCGAGTGCGATTCCGGCATCAAAATGGGGATTTCCGCTATCGACGAGGTAGTTGACCACGTAAAGGGAGACGGGCTTCGCGGCATACTCAGCGACAGCAGAAGTGAGAGCCAGCGTTTACAGTCCGATTTGCAGAAAGTCCTTGCTGATTATCACGACGACGGCAAGGAGCCGAATCCGCTCGTGCAGGGAATGTCGTGGGTCAAGACCAATTTCGAGATGATGGTCGACGGCTCCGACAGCAAAATTGCCGAAATGATGATGGACGGCTGCAACATGGGGATAAAGTCGCTGAGCAGATATATGAACCAGTATAAGGCGGCGGACGAGCGTTCTAAGGACATCGCCAAGCGCCTTATCAGCTCAGAGGAGAGACTTTCCGCGGATATGAGACATTACGTCTGAATGAATAAAAGGGCAGTCAATAGACTGCCCTTTGCTATTACAGATTGCTGTGGAATGTACGTGAGATAACGTCGTCCTGCTGCTCTTTAGTGAGCTTTACGAAGTTTACAGCGTATCCGGAAACTCTTACGGTGAGCTGAGGGTACTTCTCGGGGTGAGCCTGTGCATCAAGGAGAGTTTCTCTTGTGAATACGTTAACATTGAGGTGGTGACCGCCTTTTTCTACATAGCCGTCGATGAGCTCAATGAGGTTGTCAATCTGCTTATCGTTTGCCATAATATCATTCCTTTCAGATATTTGCGGAACGCCGGTCGCGGCGCTCTATATGATTCAATCTTCTTCCGGTTCGAGCTCTGTCGGCTGACAGCAGGCTCCTTTAGTGCCGCATACGTCAGTGCTTTTGACGGTATCGACTTTCAGTCCGTCGCCGCTGCCGTCAGAGGTGATATTCACATGACCGCTTCCCTGCGACATTAGCTGGTCGATCAGGTCTGCGAGCTCGTCCGGAGTTCTGCCCTCGGGGGCGATAGTTTTATCATTCATTGTTTAACTCCGCAGCGAGCTTCTCAATATCGAGGTCACCGGCGAATACCTGCATATCCTTGCCGAGTGCGTCAGGGACAATTGAGAA
>DEDQ01000035.1:5101-5835 GCA_002350065.1 Ruminococcus flavefaciens | reverse complement strand
CCGTCCTGAGCGTGACGGAAGGGGAGCTTCGCAACAGATGAGAGTGAAGCTACAGCGCCGTGAGTATCTCTGCCGTGCATCGGGTTAGCTCCCGGAGCGAGCGGCACGCCCTGCTTGCGTCCGTCGGGAGTGTTACCGGTCTTTTTGCCGTATACAACGTTTGATGTGATAGTTAGGATAGACATTGTCGGCACGCCGTCGCGGTAGGTGTGATGCTTTCTTACACAGTCCATAAACTTGCGGACAACTGTAACAGCAAGCTCGTCAACACGGTCGTCGTTGTTGCCGTATTTCGGGAAATCTCCCTCTATCTCGTAGTCAACGACAACGTTCTTGGCAACATCTATTACGTTTCCTGCCTTGTCCTTTATCTCGATATCCTTGCGGATAGGCTTGACCTTTGCGTACTTGATAGCTGAGAGCGAGTCCGCAACGACTGAAAGACCTGCGATACCGGTTGCGAAGTAGCGCTTGACATCTCTGTCGTGGAGAGCCATCTGGAGTCTCTCATAGCTGTATTTATCGTGCATATAGTGGATAACGTTGAGGGTGTTTACATAGAGACCTGCGAGCCATTCCATCATGTCCATGTACTTTTCCCATACGTCGTCGAAGTCAAGGTATTCGCTGTCAACGGGACGGAATTTTGGACCTACCTGAAGTCCGAGACGCTCGTCCACACCGCCGTTTATAGCGTAGAGCAGGCACTTGGCGAGGTTAGCTCTTGCGCCGAA
>DEDQ01000035.1:0-5081 GCA_002350065.1 Ruminococcus flavefaciens | reverse complement strand
GAGGATACACAGCAGGCGATAGCGTAGTCATCACCGTGAACAACACGCATCATATCATCGTTCTCGTACTGGATAGATGAGGTCTGGATAGAAATTTTAGCGCAGTATCTCTTGAAGCTGCGGGGGAGCTTGGTCGACCAGAGGACTGTCATGTTCGGCTCGGGAGCAGTTCCGAGGTTCTCGAGAGTATGGAGATAGCGGAAGCTGTTCTTTGTAACGAGGTGGTGACCGTCAACATCAACGCCGCCGATAGACTCTGTTATCCATGTCGGGTCGCCGGAGAAGAGAGAATTGTACTCGGGAGTACGTGCAAATTTTACGATACGGAGCTTCATGATGAAGTGGTCGATAAGCTCCTGAGCCTGCTTCTCAGTGATGAGACCGCGCTCGAGGTCGCGCTGGATATAGATGTCGAGGAATGTAGAAGTACGTCCGAGTGACATAGCCGCGCCGTTCTGCTCCTTGACCGCTGCGAGGTAGCCGAAATACAGCCACTGAACGGCTTCCTTAGCGTTTGCAGCTGGCTTGGAGATGTCGAAGCCGTAGATGTCACCGAGCTTTTTCAGCTCCTCGAGAGCTCGTACCTGCTCGGCAAGCTCCTCGCGGAGACGGATATTCTTGGAGGTCATTCTCACGAGTGAGGTCTCTATCTGGTGTTTTTTGTCCTGTATGAGTATGTCGATGCCGTAGAGAGCAACGCGGCGGTAATCGCCGATGATACGACCTCTGCCGTAAGCGTCCGGGAGACCGGTGAGGATAGCGGAGTGACGTGCAAGGCGCATCTCAGGGGTGTAAGCGTCGAAAACGCCCTGATTGTGGGTCTTTCTGTATTTTGTGAATATCTCAACTACTTCGGGGTCGACCTCAAAGCCGTACTCCTTGCAAGCCTGCTGAGCCATACGGATACCGCCGAAGGGCTGTAATGCGCGCTTGAAAGGCTTGTCCGTCTGAAGACCAACTATCTGTTCGAGGTCCTTATTGAGGTAGCCTGCGTCGTGAGAAGTAATAGTCGAGATTATTTTGGTGTCCATGTCGAGAACGCCGCCTGCTTCGCGCTCCTGCTTAGAGAGGTCGAGTATCTGCTCCCAGAGCTTTTTTGTAGCCTCTGTAGGACCTTCGAGGAAGCTTTCATCGCCGTCATATGGGGTATAATTCTTCTTGATGAAATCGCGGACGTTAACAGAAGTATTGCTCCATCTGCCTGTGGTAAAGCCTTCCCATTCCTTGGGAAATTCTTTGAGATAATGTAACATACTATCAGGACTCCTTTATTGAATATTTGCTATACTTATAATAGCACATTGATTAAAAATTGTCAATCTTGGGACTCGCTCAAATATGAAAACTAATTATGTTATTTTTTAGTCAATTAGACAACGACTCACTTTTTGGCGCTTTTGGGAGGATTTTTTACACGCGGCTTCTTTATCTTTTTTTCTGGCTTTTTTTCGACTGGTGCCGGAACGAAGATCCCAAGCTTTTTCTCGCGTGCTTCGAGAACGTCAAATGAGAGCTTGTATATCGTTGCCGCGAGGGGAACTCCTATGAGCATTCCGACGATGCCGAAAAGTCCGCCTCCGACCGTTACAGCGGCGAGGACCCATATTCCCGGCAGACCTATCGAATCGCCGACTACCTTCGGATAGATGATATTGCCCTCGAACTGCTGAAGGATTATCAGGAAGATGATGAAGATAAGCGCCTGCATCGGGTTTTCGGTCATGATTATGAAAGCGCTCACGCCGGCACCGATGAAAGCTCCGACTATCGGGATAAGAGCTGTAACTCCGACAAGAGTGCCGCTCATTGCGGCGTAGGGGAGCTTGAGTATCCTCATGCCTATGAAGCAGAGCGAGCCGAGTATTATCGCCTCGACGAACTGTCCGACGAAGAAATTGCGGAAGCATTCGTGAGCTGTTCTGCATATGTGAGCGAACTTGCAGTTGAAGGTCTCACTGAAATAGGCGCGCTGAACGCGGTTGAGGTCGTTCTGGAGCTTAGGCTTGCGCAGGAGAAGATATATAGCGAAAATAAACGCGAGAACGTAGTTTGTGGTCGTGCTGACGATAGCTCCGAGGAAGCCGACTGCCGAGCTGATGAAGCTGAATACGCCGTTTTTGAGGAAGTCGGAAAGCTTTTCTGTGAGGGAAGCCCAGTCGAGCTCCTTGAAGTCGAACTCGTTGAGGAGATCGCTTGCCTGTTGCTGCAATTCTGGGTACTCGCCGAGCTTTTTGAGAATGAACACCTTCGCGTCGTTGAAGAGAGGCGGGAGCTTCAGACTTATGAGCTTTACGGCGTTGATTATCTCAGGGACGATGATATTCAGCACCAGTGCGCAGATCGCAGCAACGCTGAGAAGCGAAAGCACAAGCGCGACCGGACGGCGTGAAGCCGTGATGAATTTTGTGTCCTTTTTGGGGAAGTAGTGTTCCTCGTACCATTTCATTATTATGTTTATGATGTAAGCCATTACAGCTCCGAGGGCGAGGGGATAGAGCGCTCCGAGAGCGGCTGAGATCACTTTGGTGAATACGGCGAAATTCTGCACAATGAAGCAGACTGCTACCGCAAGAACTGCGATGACTATGTAGCGTTTGAATTCTTTCTTTTCCATGACGTGATGCGGCGTAGCGAGCCGCGCCTCCTGTGAGATATTATTATTCACTTTAATTATACACCAGTATCATGTCAAAGTCACCTATATAAATGTTAATTTTTTGTGAACAGTGAGAAATATTTAAATCTTGCTATTTTGCCTGTATTATGCTATACTTATTATAATAGTGAGGTGATCTATTTGGACGTGAATCTTTTATCTTCCGGAAAGCAGCTTTATTCCGTCGGCAGCGTCATCGTCGACAGAAGTCTGCACACGCAGACCGGCAATGAGGCGTTTTTCAGCTATTTCGGAAACGATGTTACATATTCAATAAGACGAACTATCGACGAGCAGGATTTTCCACGGCTCGAGGAGTGCATAAATAAGGTCACTGCGGGAGTTACTCTCCGCACTGTCATACGCATGAAAGGCGTGAACGGCGAACCCCGCTGGATACTTGCTTCCGTTAGGCTTATTTCCGGAAGGGGAGAATCCGAGCTCTATTCTATCGAATTAAGCGACGTTTTTTCACTCGAGGGAATGTCTCAGTCGAGCACGAGCCGCCTGAGCGAGTACCGCTATATCCTCAGCCTTATGTCTGACCTTGCGTTTGAGTACAGCTTCCAGACAAGGCATATCCGCATTTATATGTTCGACTGCTGCCGTGAGATAGTCCTTGCGGACGAGGAGCTCGATAAGTGGCAGAAAAAGGCGGTGGACAGCGGTTGGGTGCTTTCGAGATATATCGAGACTTTCAATACTCTCTGCCGTGACATCAAGAACGGCGTTTACCGCTTTGATTACGAATTCGAGTCGTCGATACTGACTGCCGGCAAGAACAGGGAAATGTGCCTTTTTCGCGGTATAACGCGGTATGACGCTCCCGATGTGAGAAAGGTGAGCGGACTTATCTCCGTTATAAATGCACGTCAGAAGGCTAAGGACATCAATCTCGCACTTGAGGCGAATAAGGATTCTCTCTCCGGACTTCTTAACAAGCGTACCGTAACATCGTTTGCTATGGATATCCTTGCCTCAAAGCCGGGACATGACGTTAACCTTGTTATACTCGACATCGACAATTTCACGGATATAAACACCGGATACGGTCATCTCTTCGGAGATGAGGTCATCTATACCATTGCGAATATCGTCAAGAAGCAGATAGGCACCCGCGGATTTGCCGGACGTATCAGCGGCGGCGACTTCCTGATAGTTCTCGAGAATACACGCAACGAGGAGGACCTGCGCGGCATTCTCCGTGCCATAAGGACTAACACCGAGCTCGCATTCGGCGAGCGCTTCGAGGACTTTCGTGTTACGTGCTCTATGGGAGTTTCGACATATCCAAAGGACAGCGAGAACTATGAAGAACTCTTCATGCAGGCGGACAAGGCTCTGTATATCGCTCAGCAGAAGGGTCAGAACCGTTACGTGATATATGATGTCGAGAAACACGGTCCCGTAGAAAAGGACCCGAGCAGCAGGATAGCATATCTCAGCGGACAGAAGGACACCTCCGAGAAGCTCGCGTTTGCATCTGCACTTGCTGAAAGCCTTGTTTTCGGCAGGATACCGGATATTTCAGTCCTGCTCGAACAGATACGTGCGGTGTTCGGGCTCGATGATATATGCGTCTTTTCGGGCAAAGACATGGGACTTATCCTGAGCTGCGGAAATGCGGCATCGCGCAGTGCTGAATATCTCTTCGGCGACGGATATACGGAGCATTTCAACGGTGACGGTGTATTTGCTATCGACAACGTAAACGAGCTCGAAGGACGCGAGGACAATGCCTTCCGTCAGCTAACAGAGGAGCACATCGGCGGTGCTGTTCAGTATCTCATGACCGAGGACAGCATGATAAAGGGACTTGTCTCGTTCTGCTATATAGACCGCTTCAAGAAGTGGTCGGTATCGGACATGAACTACCTTACTCTGCTTGGAAAGATAATTACATCAGTGCTTAAAAAGCAGGCATTTATATAAAAACTCAGCCCCGAGGCAGTCAGAAGCTGCTTCGGGGCATTTTATCATGTCTGGTCGGGGTAGTCGTAGAATCCGCCTTTATGGAAGTTTTCGTTTCCAAGGGGACGCGCGGTAAGTCTGAATATCACGCAGCCGTCGGGACAGACTACAGTTTTGGAATACTTGCTGTCTCCGCCGAGATTTTCGAGGTCTCCGCCGCTGCGAACCGCTTCCATTAAAGGATAGAGCATCATCATTGTTTTGGAGCATATCCCATATCCTTCCTTATTGACAGGACAGCCGTATGTGCAGTTGTATTTGTCGCCGATCTCCTCACCGTTGCGGCAGTATCTTTCTGTTTTATCGCTGTGCAGGAAGCCGGTCACTTCAATAGTGAATTTATATTCTTCGTCATACCATTTTTTCATAGTTTCCTCCTTAGTGAAGTTCTGGTCGAATTTTTGCATAAAAAAACTCCGCGGCTATTGCCACGGAGCTTATGGGGTTGCTGATC
>DEDQ01000021.1:45640-47282 GCA_002350065.1 Ruminococcus flavefaciens | reverse complement strand
CCTATGAATCCGCAGACTCCCTATGGCTGGTTCAGAGAGTTCTGCAAGCACAACGGCTTCCGCTTCTGCGACATACATTCACTGCGGCATCTCCATGCGAGCTTACTCATCTTCGAGGGAGTGGACGTAGTGGCAGTGTCGGCTGATATGGGACATAGCATCGTAGGAACAACTTTGAACCTGTACTCCCATATGTTCCAGGAGGCGAGGACAAGAAACTGTGACGCTATAACAAACGCTCTGTCCTTCAACAATGAACCGTCAGAGGATAGTCAGGACTCAGCCGAGAGCGAAGAAGCAGTAGATATTGACAAAGCCGATGACGAGGAGGAGGAAGAAACGATGAGCCTATCTATGTAAGGAACTGATATGACCGTAGTTTTTTACTGCGGTCATTTTTTAGATAATAATTATTATGACTTTTTATAATAACTGATAGAAACAGCGTAGCCTTTATCGAAGAGTGCACAATTATACTTTATAATGTACCAGATATCTTGACTGTTAGTAAGCGACACGTCTCGATTATTTGATTGTTGACAAGATATATATGTGTGTGATATAATGAAGCTAAAGTAATAAAATAATTGATGGAGATGTATATGAGTAATAATGATCAAAATCAAGAGAAGGTAGAATATTTATCAAGCAGTATAGTGTATTCTACAATAAAAGAAGAATATGATTATGAATTACAAAGAATACAAAAAATAGATACCAAAGTTAATATTGGCTTTACTTTGTGTTCTGCGTTGTTTATATTTATATTACAGTTTTTTGTTTTTTCAGATATGAGCAAAAGACTAAAAGAGGACATTTCCCTACAATTACCTTTTAATTTCTATTTTTCGTTTTGGCTTGTGATGACTATTTCTTATGCTTCTTCATTTATTTTGTTGTTGTTAATAATTCGTTCAAGAAAATATTATCATATAAACATAGGAGAACTAATTTCTAATAATATGCATAAGCAAGAAAAAGATATTACCGAAGTGTTTATTGCGTATCGTTATAATAAAGCTATTATCAAGAATAGAATTATTAATAACAAGCGAATGATGATTTTTAATATTTCATTAGGATTAATTTTTATAGTAATTCTTTGCTCAGTAATTCTTAGTGCAATAAAATTCAATTGGTTTTAAAAAGGAGAGATAATATGTGTAATGACAATCTTTTGGATGTATTAAAATCAGGAGGAGATCTTAATGATGTAAAACCCACATCTGATGATAATCTATCTGTAGTTAATGAGGGTGCTGTGCCGCCAACTTACTATGAAATAAATACGAAGAAGTCGTTAAACGAGAAAAAAAGTAAATAATAGTAACGAAAGAAATGGTACTTATATAGGGTTATTCTTAACGTCAGAAAGTATTGAGGGCAGAAGCGTGAAAAGCGCTTTTGCCCTCAATTTATTAAGGTAACAAGTATTAAACAGATTTTAGTTTTTATATTTGGATGATAAGGAGAAGAAAGTAAAGAAACGGTCGATATTGATGAAGCTGATGACGAGTTGGAAGAAGAAACGATGAGCCTGTCGATGGAAGTAAAAAGCAGCCGCAGGGAGCATACTCCCTGCGGTTATGCAAACAGTAAACCACAGTCCAAGTGGCTGTTTTTGAAAATAAGGGGCTGACAA
>DEDQ01000021.1:34344-45464 GCA_002350065.1 Ruminococcus flavefaciens | reverse complement strand
AGCCAACTGAGCTATGCCGCCATTAATGCGTCGCTGATAAGACCTGCGACTAATTTATTATAATACAAAGCGAGAGAAAAGTCAAGAGAAATTTTAACGTAGCGGCAATTTCGTAGAAATCACCAATTATACAGCGTATATCCACGCACGAATGTTGCAATATTTATATTACTCCGTGATATATTTTTCAAGTCCGTACCGCATATTCTCAATATCATAGGTCTCGATGTGGGGGACTCCGTCAACATACTGCCAGCGTTCGATAAAGAGCGGCTTCACGGCAAAGAGCCTCTCATTTTTCAGAGCTGTATATGCGTCAAACGAGCCCTTGAAGCATTTCTGAAACTTGCTGCAAAAGTCGGGATTATCCAGCGGGTGACCGATTTCACGGCAAATACCCTCTATCTGGATGTTGTCGATGCAAAGCGCGGCATTAGGATTTGCGGCAAGCTGTGAGTATTTTCTCAGCATGATATCGGTCTGGAAGTAAAATTCTCCATTGATAAGGACAACGCTCATCATTCGCGAAGAGACTTTGTCGTTTTCAGAGGTTGAAAGGACCATTTTTCTGCCTTCTCCGAAATCTGCGAGAAAGGTGTTGTATTTGCTGATAAAGCTATCCATAAGAACTCCTCTTGAAGCACAGAGGCTCAGCCTATGCGCTCCTTTTTCTTTATGACGAAGCCGTTCCTGAGGTACAGCTTCACGGCGGACTGATTCCATTCAGCGGCGTGGAGCGTTATCGGTTCGTGTGAAAGCTCTCGTATATGGCTGACTGCCCAGTTGAGCAGCAGAGCTCCGTAGCCGCGGCGCTGATACTGTTTGTTCACGATGAGGTCGTCAATTTCGCAGCCGAAACAGCCTACGCTGCCGATGATGATATCGTTTTCGACAAGCAGGAAGATGTTCTCCTTTTTGGCTTGGAGCTGGCTTATATCGGAGTAGAAATCATACGGCTCAATGTTCAGAGCCTTTCGCATATCAAAAAAGCACTCGTTATAAATGCGTTCATACTGCGGGTAGAAGCTGTCACGGAACGGTATCAGCTCTACCCCGGGGTCAGCTACCGGATTTCCGGTGTATTCCATTTCGTATACCCAGAACATCTTACCTTGAATTATCCGTGCCAATGATGAATTTCATGTTGTGATACTTTGAGACGGTGTCCTCGAAGCCGAGCGACTTATAGAGCCTGTATCCGTCCTCGGTAGCCTTCAGCTCCACGAAGTCGAGTTCAAGCTCCTCTGCTGCTTTGAGAAGTCTGTTCATCAGCCGGAAGGCGATTCCCTGCCGTCTGTATTCGGGCATAGTATACACATTCAGAACAGAGCCGGTCCTGCCGTTGATGAATGACGGATTGGAGGGCTTTTCCGTGACGCAGAGGAAGCAGCAGCCGACGATTTTTTCATCGTCCCTGCATACGAAAACGAAGCAGTCTTTATTCAGGTGACTGCGGAAGTAATCCGGCAGCTTTGCGGATATCGCAGCTTTTGTATCATCGCTGAGCCCGCCGTAATCCTCGGAGAGGTATTCTGTCCGCATTCGGACGAGCTCGGGGATATCTTTTGTTCCGGCTTTTTCAAACTGCATAACGTTCTCCTTTGCGATATCAGGTTTCAGCGTTCTTCATGGTGATAGCGGGGGGCTTTTCCTTATCGGGCATGATAGCGTTTTTGCCGCTTTTGGCAATTTTCTTAACGGCGTCCTTGAGCACGGTCTGCTGCTCGGGCGAGAGCTTCCTCATCGCCTTGAACATCGACGAATACGCCGACCACTTGCCCTTGAGAATTTCCTTGAGCGTATCCTTCTCGGGAGCTTCAAGCACGGCAAACAGTGTATCTGTGAACACACGGCGCTCCTCGTCGCTGAAATCGTCGAGCCAGCCTGTTATGGTCTTGTTTATGAGGTCGCCGGACTTTGAAAGCTCGTCGGCGCACACGAATCTGTTGCGGAGCAGCTCCCAGTTGTAGGCGAGATGCTGCATGATGCCGTTTACCGAGCTCTTCACGATAGTCTGCGGGAGACTGTTATTGAGCAGCATACCCACAACGGAGGATTCCGGTACAAAGCAGCGTACCTTTTCTGATACGTCGGCATATTCGGCGGAATCGGTTATTTCCTCGCGGAAGCCGGGACCGTCGAAGGAGTAGACCTCCATTATGCGGCTGCGGAGCGCTTCATCGGCGAATGCAGAGGCGTATATTGCGAGGTTGCCGCCCTTTGAGTGACCTCCTATACGGAGCGGAGGCGACGTCTGCGAGAAGTTTTCGTTGATGTATCCCACGCTGTAGAGCTGTCCCGGGGTCTGCTGGAGGTAGGCAATGCTGAAATCCTCCTTCCAGCCGACAACAGAGCCGTCGGTGCCGCGGAACGATATGAAACGCGTATCGTCCCCGAGAGTGCAGGTCACGGCTGAGAACTGTACCTCCTCGGAGGTGTCTATCATATTTACGTAGCCTGTGAGGAGGATATTCTTGAAGCGCTCGGATTCCGCCATAAGCCGGAATAGCTGGTTATCCTGCTCGAAGCTGATAAAGCGGACAGATTCGGGTATCCTTTCCGGCGAGTAGCGCTTATACGCATTTTCTACCGTTATTGCACGCGAGAAATCGGCGGGAACTATCCCGTCGAGCGGAACATATCCGAACTGCGAGAGAATGAGTGCGTCTATTTCATTGAACGGGTCGGCGTAGAAGGGGATATCCCCGCGCCATTGAAGATAATCTAAGATGTTTGCCATAATTACTCCTGATATCAGACTAATCTTGTAAGTGCTTTCAGCGCGTTTGTGTGACTTTTATCGGCGGCGCGTCTGTACCATTTTTTTGCTGCGGTGAAGTCCTTTTCCACGCCGAAGCCCATTTCATAGCAGAAGCCGAGGTTATACTCGGCTGAGGGGTCGCCGCGGTCAGCGGCTTTGCGGTAGAATGAAGCTGCTTTTACGAGGTCTTTTTTCGTGCCTGTGCCGAAGAAGTAGCAGTTGCCCATAGCGTTTATGGCGCTTTTGTGTTCCTGCGAGGCGGCAAGGCTGTAATAGCGGAATGCGAGCGCGAAGTTGCGCTTTACTCCGATGCCGTTCTCGTAGCAGTAGCCTGTATTGTACTGAGCCGCGGCAACTCCTGCGTCAGCGGCTTCCGTAAAGAGCGCGAAGGCTTCAAAATAGTCCTGTTTAGTGCCTCTGCCATAGTATATGCAGGTGCCGAGAAGATATTTCGCCTGAGCGTGTCCCTGCTTAGCGGCGTCCTCGAGATATGCGGCGGCAAGGGTAGGGTCTTTGTATGTGCCCTGCCCGTAGAGATAGCAGCAGGCGAGGTTATACTGAGCCTTTACCCAGCCCTTGTCAGCGGCTTTGCTGAAATATTCAAATGCGCGGACGAGGTCACGCTCGGTGCCCTTGCCGGAGTAAAGACAGCTTCCGACCTCGTTTTCAGCGGGAGCGTACCCTGTTGCGGCTGAGTCGAGGAAGAGACCGAAAGCCTCCTCCCTGCGTCCCTCTGCGAGAGCGGCGAGCCCCTCCCTGTAGAGGTGCTCGGCGAGCAGGTCCTCGGACATATTGTCGGCATCAATGCCAATGCCGAAAGAGGGTATCCTCGCCTCGCGCTTGGCATCGCAGACCATACAGTTCAGGAGCTCGTCATCGTTTGCGGTCGAGCACATCGGACATATCCAGCTCATGTTACGGTATCAGACCTTTCTTGCGAGTTTCTGTATAACAGCCATTTCCTGACGGATAAAGCGGCAGGTGCCGTCGGCTGTGTAGAAGTTGTAGCCGTTCACGCCGCCGAGAGAAGCTCTCTCCGAGCGGACGAAGCCCTTGGCTTTTATGCCTGCCTCGTCAAATTCGATAGCGTGTTCCTCCCACGGAGCGGCAAAGCTTCCTGCCGCTGTTTCTGGAGCAGATACCTCCGGTGCGGGAGCGGATTCAGCCGCCGGAGCTTTCGGCTCGAGAGCGGGCTTGACCTCGTCCATAGCGGGGGAGGGAGCAGGTGCGGCGGGCTTGTCGGCTTTGTTGGCATATTTCATCGCGAGGAGCATATCCGGCTTGAAGAACATCGAATTCGAGTCGCTTCTGTAGAACTGGTAGCCCTTGATGCCGGACATTATCTTCTGCTCGCTTGATATGAAGCCGCGGCTTTTTATCTTGTCGATATCGAACGCGATAGAGTGCTCGTCCCACGGCTCGCAGAATGTAGTGGGAACGGTTATTTTGAGCAGTCCCATAGTCTCAAGCTCGTCGCGGGTGACGGTCTTTTTCGTGCCGTCAGAGTATATCAGCTCGTAGGATTTCTCGCCGCCGGCGCTGACTTTTTTCATGCCGGCGATGTCTGCGGCGTCGAGCTTGTCCCTGTCGAGGACGATGCTGTGCTCGGGCCACGGCTCCTCGATTACGGGCTCAGCCTCGCGGAGACGCTTCAGCACGTCGGAAGCCGACGGGCGCAGAGTCGGGTCTTTCTGGAGCATATCCCTGATGAGCGATGCATACTTTGGGCTCTTGATGAGCGGACTAAGCTTGAGCTCGCAGCCGCTGTTGAGAGCTATCCAGCAGTAGATGACCTTGCCTTTAGCCTGACGCTTCTTGAGCTTGTCCGTGAGATTTACGGGCTCGGGAAGACCTCCTGTGAGGTAGAAGTGGAATATCAGTCCGAGGGAGAAAATGTCCGATTTTTCGGTTATTTTTTTGCCTATCTCCTCGCGCTCGTCCTCGCTGTCGGCGTATTCTCCGAGCTCGGGGGAGTAGTAATCTATCGTGCCGACTATCTCGTCGGGCTTTTCGTCGACGAAGTAGCTGCTGTCGAAGTCGATGAGCTTCGCAACGTAGTTGCCGGTCTTGTTGCGTACAAGCAGGACGTTTTTGAGCTTGAGGTCGCTGTGGATAATGCCCTTGCTGTGAACGCTGAAAAGCGCGCCGGCAGCGGTCTGCATAAGGAGCTTCTTTACATCGACGGAGAGACTTGCGAGTACGCCCTCGGTCTCGTCGTCGTCGATAGCTCCGTCAACGAATTCAGCCGCCTCGACGTACTGATTGCCCTCGATGAATTCGTCGCAGGGGATAACGATATTTCCGCCCGTGCCTGCGATAGTCCTTATCGCGGAGTTTACACGCTTGCGGGTATCGACGAAGTCGTTGAAGAGCTTCTCGTTATGCGCGAAGGTCTTGGCGTCGAGAGTGCCGTTATTTATCGGTGCAACGGGGGTCTGGTACTTTTTGAGGAAGTATTTCTTGCCCGCTCTTACAGCGGAAGCGGTCTGACCGCACTGGCTGTTTTTCCATTCGCTTACGAGCTCGTATCCGTGGAATTTCATTAGTCCTCACCTCTCATTAACGCGGAATACTTGTCGGAATATTTGTCGAAAAGTGCCTGCTGGAGCTCGGCGTTGCTGCCGAGGTTCTTTATCGCAGAGCTGATGCTCTCGGCGGCAGTTTTAACTTCGCTGACCATTTCAGCGGGGTAGCTGCCTGCGCCGGATTTTATCTCGTTTATAATTGTATCGGCATTGCTGCTCCAGTATTTGTCGGCGGCATTTTTCAGCGCCTCGGCGAAAATGCTTCTGCGGAGCTCGTCATATTCGGAATCGGAGCTTCTCACACTTCCGAGAGCAGCTTCGAGCTTGTCGAGACTGCCGGAGCTTATCTCCGTTTCCTTCGAGCCGAGACCGGAGGCAAGCTCGGTGAGGTCGGCTCTTGCGCTGCTGCGGAGCTCCGCAGCCTTAGCGATGCGCTCGTCCCCGGAGGCGGACTTTTCAGCCTCGGGCTTAACGGTCTCCTCGCAGAAAGCACGTACGGCGGGAGAGCATTTCAGCTCGTCGCGCAGGAGCGCTGCCTCGTCGGGAGCATTGGTCTTGGAGCGTTCAAAGTCGCCGATGAAGTCGTTTTCAAGGAGCTTGGGCATCTGCGAGATATAGTCGTTTTCGATAGCTTTAAGCCTGCGTGAAGCGGCGCGTCGGAGCTCGTCGAAGTTGGCGTAGCCGCAGAGCTTCATCGCAATTGTGCTGCTGTCATCGTGTCTGCCGTGGTCAACGAAGAAATCGTGCAGGTTGGCGCTCATATCCTCGGGAGAATCCGAGGCTGCGGCGGTGTCGAGCAGGAGCTTCTCAAATGCAAGGGGCGAGAGGAAGCTTCCGGAATCGAAGCAGCCGTCACTCGCACAGAAGAGCACGCAGGGGTTGCGGAACTTCATATACCGGCTGTTTATGGTGAAGCTGCTTTCGTCGCTGAGCTGGATATAGTTTGTCATGCCGCCGTCAGGGCGCTCCTCGTCGCGGACGAGCTGACGCAGACCGTCTTTCTCGTCCCACACATACGGGCGGGAATCGCCTGCTGTCAGGAGCAGGACTTCCGTTTCGCTGCCGGTTTCCTGATAGAGTGCCGCAGTGAGGGTCGTACCGAGCAGAGAAAGTCCCGAATAGGACGATTCGTAGATGATGTTGGCGTTATTTGCACAGGCTCGGAGCTTCTCCGCGATAGTGCGGGTGAAGTATTCGCCGACATCTGCGACTGCCTTTGCCTTTTTTGCAGCGTCGCGTTCTCTTCCGAGAGCGCCGAAGAAGCTGCCGGCGGCGAGCTTCTTATTATATGTGAACTCGTGCAGGACTATCGCCGAGACGATACGCGAGGCGAAATATCCGCTTTTCTTGATGTTGTTGACGTTGTCGGTGTAGCAGTCCTTGACGGCGTAGAGCTCGAAGAATGACTTCTTGACATAGCCGAGGAATCCCGGGTCTGAGTAATCCTCGAAAACGCCGGAAAAGAGCGTATCCGGCAGAGTTTCCTCGTCAAAGAGGCGGCTGTCGATAGATGTATGGCGGATAGCCGCCGCGCCGCCGAGACCGTCAGCGACTATAAGAAGCTGTCCGTCAGCGTAGGGGAGGGCGTCCTCGCCCTTGTATACGATAGTCCCGTCGGGACGTACTTTTGATGATTGTCTGTAAACAGTCAATTCCATAGTTTTTCTCCTCGTTTGTATGGAACGGTTGAAGTTGTATCTGATGCAGAGAAATCCCTCGCACTCCTCAGCGCAGGGTGTATTTCAGCGCGAGCAGACCGGCTCCTATCGCGGCTGCGATAAAGATGATTCCGCCGTTTTTGACCTGCTTCAGCGCCTCGGGATCGTCTTTCTTGTCGGCTCTTGTGAGCGTTTTAGGTGAAAAATACATTATCAGACCAAGTATGCCGAGCAGTGCCATTGCGCCGAATCCGATAATATCTGACATGGTATCACTTCCTTTTGGTATTGCCTTTCTGAAATTTGTACGGTCAATATTATTAAAACAGACCGGAGCAGAACGCTCTGCACCGGTCTGTGTAAGTTTTAGAATGAGCCGACAACAAGGTCGATAGCCGACTGTATATCAACATCGGGGAGACCTGTGCCTGCGGGCGAGAATGCCGGCCAGTATCTGTTCCAAGCCTGAAGCTCGGTCCACGGCTCAGCGTTGGGGACGAATGCAACGAGACGTCCTGCCTTAGCCTGATAGTTGCTGCCGAGAGTCTGGTCGGTAGCCTCCCACCAAGCGCCGAGCTGAGCGATATCAGCGGGCATACCCGAGGGATAGCCGGAAGAGCCTGCTCTTGCACCGAGCGGAAGAGCGGGAGCGTCTGAGAATACAAGTATTACATGACGGCGCTTTGAACCGTCGGTTGTCCAGTCGGATTTGAGCGCGAGAGCGATAGCCTCGAGTGCGTTCTCGGGGATATCTCCGCCGCCCTTAGCCTCGATATTGTCAACGAATCTGCGGAAGTCGTCGTTCTGCTCGGGGAGCTTGAAGAACTCGGATTCTACCATAGGATCCTGATCGCAGCCGTAATCTCTGAATGCGATGACCTTTATTCTGAGAGTTTCGACCTCTTTGTCGTTCTCCTCCATAGATTCGATGAATTTTTCATAGAAAGAGATAGCGTTTTTCTTTACTTCGTCGATGATAGGAGCCATACTGCCTGTAGCGTCGATACACATAACGATGTCAACGCAGTATTCGCCCATTCCCTGTCCTGCCATAATTTTCATCCTCCTTGGATTTATTATTTTGATGATTTTTCGAGAGACTCCGCGTCAAACGGCAATATCTTCCAGCCCTGACCCTCGAAATTGACTGCTGATACTTCAAGTCCGCTTTTAAGAGTTTCGCCGCCTTTGGTGGAGGTTATTATAAATGTATAGCCATATCCCTCAGAAGCCTTCGGCTTATCGCCGCCGTATGTCTGAACGAAATATGTCTCTGCATTTTTCAGAGCAGCCGCAGAAAGTGTGGTATCCTGCATAAAGTCGGCTGTTTCAGATTTGGTGAAGCCGTCCCTTTCGAGCTCTTCTTTGCGGTTTTTGGCGTAGTTTTCTGCTTTCTTTTTCCAGCTGCCGTTTCCGGACTTCAGCTTTGAGATGTCCTTCTGCGGCAGCGTGAGAGTGCAGTATATCTCGCCGTCTATGCTGTCATAGGCAGCCTTTGCATAGCTTTTTACAGCGTTTTCAGCGGAATCATTGACGCCCTGCACGATAACATCTTCGCCTGCGGAGACCTCAGATCCTGCCGCCGTACCGTCGGAAGCTGCATTTTTAGCTCGGTTTCCGCATGAAGCGAAAGCCCCTGCGGCGAGCGTGCCTGCGACGATCAGCGCTGCAAATTTTACGCTTCTCAAACAGATCCACCCCTTAATAAATGTATACTATTTAAAGCAACGTATTTATCCGGAGCATGATGAGTCCGGTATGTTAATAATTATACAGCGTTTCGCTTGAATTGTCAATACTTTTTGTCTAATGTAAAAATCGGCTTTTTGATAAGGAAACTATCGCATTTAACAATTTGTACATATCAATAATGTGTAGTTTGCACATACAGGCGGAATTTGTTATTACTTTTTGTGCAAATAGAAGTAAGATTGTCTGCATTTTTTCCACCTAATCTGCAAAATGTGGGTTGTGAACAGACCGTGAACAGTGTATAATAGGGTAAAATGAATAAATATGGGGAAACCCAAATCTAATGAAATGAGGAGATGATCTTTATGAACAGGAAAAAACTGTATGCAGCATTGACCGCTTCAGCGTGCTTCATGACTACGTTCGCTTCAATGCCGCAGCTCATGACATCGACACACGCTGCCGAGGTCACCTACGACAGCTTTAACGAAAGCTTCGATGGCTGGCATGGAACAGACCCTGCTAACAACATCGTGCCTGTTGAGAATGAAGGCCTCAACGGTTCAAGAGGTATGGCTATCACAAACCGTAAGTCACCCTCCGAAGGTGCTGCATCAACAAAGGGACTTTACCTTTTCGGCGGTATCAAGTACAATTACAGCATGAATGTTTTCAGCGAGACTGATGAAACATATCACCTTACTCTCCGCTATATCAGCGAGAAGACAGAGAAGGAAACAGTTGTAGAGCTTGCTTCAAAGAAGGTAAAAGCCGGCGAGTGGGCTGAGCTTTCAGCTTCCTACAAGGCTCCTAAGGATACTTGCGAGTACGAGCTCAAGCTTACAACAGATTCTACAAACGACTTCATGTTCGATGATTTCAAGATCACAACAGCTAAGTCAAATATGGACGCTCTTGCAGCTCCCGCAGGCAAGGGTCTCAAGGACGAATTCGCCAACTACTTCCGCGTAGGTAATATCCTCAACGGCGGTACAGTAAACAACAGCGGTATCACAGGCATCATCCTCAAGGATCACAACGCTATCGAGTGCGAAAACGAGACAAAGCCTGATGCTACTATCGTTGCAAACGGTTCTTCCGATACAAACGTTAATGTATCTCTTAACCGCTGCGCTGCTATCTGTGACTTTGCTCAGAAGAACGGTCTCGGATTCAGAGGTCATACTCTCGTATGGCACAGCCAGACTCCTGAGTGGTTCTTCAAGAGCGGCTTCAGTAATAACGGCTCTTATGTAAACTCCTCTACTATGGATCAGCGTATGGAGAGCTACATCAAGAATATGTTCGCTGCATATGCTTCTCAGTATCCTAAACTCGATCTCTACGCTTACGATGTATGTAACGAGGTAATTAATGACGGTACTGCCGGACAGGGCGGTTTAAGACCTACAAACGGTACAAATGGTCAGAACGGTTCATCTGCATGGGTAAGAGTTTACGGCAACAACAGCTTCGTTGAGAAGGCTTTCACTTTTGCAAGAAAGTATGCTCCTAAGACCTGCAAGCTTTACTACAATGATTACAACGAATTCGCTTACGAGAAGAAAAACTGCATAAAGAATACTATCCTCAAGCCTCTTGCTGCTAAGGGCGTGCTTGACGGTATGGGTATGCAGTCGCATATCGACTGCAGCGCTGATAACGCATGGGGTTCGACCAAGGAATATCTCGCTGCTATGGATGACTATCTCAGCCTCGGTATCGACGTTCAGGTAACTGAGCTCGACGTTTCTACAAGCGGCGGCAAGTATTCACTTGACCAGCAGGCTACAAAGTATAAGGCTATATTCCAGCACGCTATGGAATGGAACCAGAATCACCCCAATGGCCCTCACGTAACACTCGTTCAGGTATGGGGTCCTAACGATAACAATTCATGGGTAGCTACAGATAAGTCAACAGGCAGATCAAATGCTCCGCTTCTTTACGACGGAAGCAATCAGCCTAAGTCAGCTTACAATGCTGTTACTTCGATCGTTCCCGACAGTCAGTGGGGAATTGGTCTGCCCTACACAGGTCCTGGCGGCGGAACATATACTCCTCCGAACTATGACCCCGATGAAAACGGTTACTACTTCAACCACACATTCGAGTCCGGTACAGACGGCTGGGCAGGCAGAGGCGCAGCTTCAGTTTCTAAGGTAAGCGGCGGCTACAACAGCAGCAACGCTCTCTTCTGCGAAGGCAGAACAGCTACATGGAACGGCGCTGCTCTCGACCTCAGCCCTGCTTTCAAGGCTGGCGAGACATACAGCTTCTCCGTAAACGCTATGACTAAGGATGGCGGAGATACAACAAACTTCAAGCTCACTCTCCAGTACACAGACGCTTCCGGCGAGGCTGCATACGCAGAGATCGCTAAGGGCGAGGCTCCTAAGGGCGAGTGGATACAGCTTGCTAACACTGAGTACACTATCCCCTCAGGCGCTTCTAACCTCATATTCTACGTAGAGACAACTGACG
>DEDQ01000021.1:33802-34236 GCA_002350065.1 Ruminococcus flavefaciens | reverse complement strand
TTCGCGGCGATGTTGACTTCGACGGCGCTATCACAGCATTCGATATGGTAACAGAGCGTAAGGCAGTTCTCGGTAATGTAACTGATGCACTCACACTCAAGGCTGCTGACGTTGACGAAAGCACAAAGGTAGAGATAAACGACCTCGTTCTTCTCTCTGAATACCTCCTTGGCAAGATCAAGGAATTCCCCAAGAACCTTCCTCCGATAGCTCAGCCCGGTTCTGATGTCAAAGCTAAGTTCGATGGCATTACCCTTGCTTCAAGCTGGAAGAAGGACGGCGAAAACAATCCTTGTACAACTCAGCGTTTCGGCGCTGACCCCGGCTGGATGGTATATGACGGCAGACTTTACCTCTACACAACAGCTGATGAATTCGAGTATCAGAGCAACGGCCGTATGCAGGAGAATACCTACGCTTCAGGCTATATCAAC
>DEDQ01000021.1:30938-33735 GCA_002350065.1 Ruminococcus flavefaciens | reverse complement strand
GCTATCGCTAAGTGGGCTAATAATGCATGGGCTCCTGATGCTGCATGGAAGAAGATGCCCGATGGTAAGGATAAGTTCTTCCTCTACTTCGCTAACAACGGTTCAGGTATCGGCGTTATCACAGCTGATGACCCGACATTCAAAACAAATGTAAAGGATCCTCTTGGACACGAACTCATTTCAAGAAGTACACCTAACAGTAACGTAACATGGCTCTTCGATCCCGGCGTTTACTATGATCCTGACACAGACACAGGTATCATCGCATACGGCGGTGGTGTTCCGAGCGGTCAGGCTGCTCAGACAAAGCAGGGACGTATCGCTAAGCTTGGCAGCGACATGATCTCTATCGAAGGTACACCTATCGATCCCGGCACACCTTACCTCTTTGAGGACTCAAGTATGATCAAGATCGGCAACACATGGTATTATTCATTCTGCCACAACTGGAATGTTCCTAATGGTACAAGTGTAAACGGCAATTCGTTCGGCAATGCTGATATCGGTTACATGACATCAACAAATCCGCTCAAAGACTACAAGTATCAGGGTGTTGTATTCAAGAACACAGGTACACAGAGGATCGATAACGGCGGTAACAACCACCACTCTGTGATCAGCTTCAAGAATAAGCTCTATGTTGCTTACCACAGCCGTCAGCAGGCTATCCGCATGACACAGGCAAACGGCTATAAGTTCTATAATACAAAGGGCGAGCTTACAAACAGTGCGGACGGTAACTATCGTTCAACTCAGATCAACGAAGCAACTATGAGCAACGGTAAGATCACTTGCTCCGGCGATATGAAGGGCTGCAAGCAGATCGAAACTCTCAATCCCTATGAGACAGTTCAGGCTGAGACAATGTCTAACCAGTCCAAGAACATCTCAATATCAGGTCAGGGCAATACAACCGTTAAGGTTAAGAAGGGCGAATGGATCAAGGTATCCGGAGTTGACCTCAAAAATGGTGTAAACTCTATCACAGTTAAGGGCTCTTCAAACGGCACAGCAGTTCAGTTCCGCGTTGGTTCTGCAACAGGTACAGTTCTCGGCTACGGCGTTCTTGACGGCAACGAGAATACTCTCGCAGCAGTTGACACAAGCATCACTGGCACAAAGGATATCTACATGGTATTCAGCGGCGACGGTGAATTCGATTACTGGTCATTCGCATGATCGTAAAGTAACTGCAAAATAATAGGTTATAACCGCTGCCGCTGTCTGCACTATGGCGGCAGCCGGTCATAATAATTCCGAACTTTATATGTAAGGGTAAGGACAAATCAGAGATCAGCCGCGTTTTTGGGTACGCGGCTGTTTTCTTTTTTTGGTTTGTACAGACAACTCTCGGAGCTTTTGACAGCGCCATTTTCGGCATATTAGACAGAAATTCCAATCAATGCAGAAAATCCACCAAATCTGCAAAATATGAGTTGTAATAACAACCTTTAAGTGATATTATATTAACAGACCAAGGCGGAGCAGCCGCATTGGCTTATCCCTGATATGACAGGGGCTTATTATTGACATCTTCTTAATCATCCCTCATTATGCGGCTTCACAATGTGAGCCGCATTTTGTTTGTCCGGAAATATTGACAAATCAGTGTGACAGGTATATCATAAAAGTGACCGCAGAGAGTGGGAACTGTTTTCAGAATGGTTAAAACAAAAAAATAATGCAAACTGATTGACAATGCCGCTAAAAAGTGGTATATTATAAAAGAACCAAATTTACTTTAAAGCGTAAAAGCTTAAAGCGTGAAAGGAAAGATATCGTAATGAAAGAAATATCAAAGCTTATGGACTACAGACCTGACATAAAAGTAATAGACGCAACCCTCCGTGACGGCGGTCTTGTAAACGAATTCCGCTTCTCCGATGATTTCGTTAAGGCTCTCTACAACGCCAATCTCAGAGCCGGAGTCGACTACATGGAGTTCGGCTACAAGGGCGATAAGGAAATGTTCGACGTTGAGAAGTTCGGTCCCTGCAAATTCTGCGACGATGAGTATATCCGTTCTATCGTCGGCGAGAACAATACCGACCTCAAGATAGCGGTAATGGCGGACGTCGGACGCTGCAATTACAAGAACGATATCCACGACAGAAGCGAGTCTCCTATCGACCTTATCCGCGTTGCTACATATCTTCATCAGATACCGACTGCTGTCGACATGATCGAGGACGCAAAAAGCAAGGGCTACGAGGTAAGCTGCAACATCATGGCTATCTCTAATGCGCAGGAGAGCGACGTCAGGATAGCGCTTGATATCCTCGGTCAGTCGCCTGTTGATGTTTTCTACATCGTTGACAGCTTCGGAGCTCTTTATCCCGAGCAGATTGCGCGTATCGCACACCTCTACTCGGAGCTTGCTGATAAATACGGCAAGAAGATAGGTATCCACGCTCACAACAATCAGCAGCTCGCGTTTGCAAACACTATAGAAGCTGTCGGCGACGGCGTTGACTGGCTCGATGCGACATATGCCGCAATGGGCAGAGGTGCCGGAAACTGCGCAATGGAGCTTCTTCTCGGCTTCCTGAAGAATCCCAAGTACAATGTTTATCCGGTTATACAGTTTATCGAGAAGTATATGCCTGAGCTCCGCAAGGCGGGAGCTGTATGGGGCTACGATTTCCAGTACCTCATGACGGGACTTCTCAATCAGCATCCGAGAACGGCTATCGAGTTCACTAAGCAGGGCAGAACGGATTACTCCGAGTTTTACAAGGAAATACTCGCACAGGAATAATAACGCAGAAAAGAAAAACAGAATAGGAAAACAAATCCC
>DEDQ01000021.1:30601-30884 GCA_002350065.1 Ruminococcus flavefaciens | reverse complement strand
TTATGGCTTGAGTTTATTTCAGGTCGGTCATGCTTTTTAGACCTATCGCCAGTGTGGAGGCGTTATGCAGCAGCGCCGATGCTGCGGGCGGGAGAACTCCGAGCACTCCGAGTCCTATCAGAGCTCCGTTGAAGCCGATGATAGTGCGGTAATTCCAGCCTATACGCGCCATGAGTGCATTGCTCAGGCGTTTCAGCTCAACGAGGGCACAGAGGTCGTCAGCGGATATGGTTATGTCAGCTATCTCGCGGGCAATGGCAGCTCCGGTGCTGATAGCGATACC
>DEDQ01000021.1:28727-30514 GCA_002350065.1 Ruminococcus flavefaciens | reverse complement strand
GCTGCCTTGTCCTCGGGGAGGACCTCCGCACGGTATTCGTCAACGCCGACTTTTTCCGCAACAGCCCGTGCAGTGCGTTCGTTGTCGCCCGTCATCATTACTACGCGCGATATGCCGTATTCGTGGAGCTTTTCTATAACGTCCGCTGCTTCATCGCGGAGCGGGTCCTCGATGCAGATGACCGCTGCGACTTCTCCGCCGATAGCGAGGTAGAGGTGCGAATATTCGGCTGGCAGGTCATGATAGCGTTCGTCATCGGGCTCGGAGCAGTGCTCGTCCTCGATGATGAAATGGTGACTTCCGATGAGAACGCGCTCGCCGTTGACCGTGCTTGATATACCGTGTGCGACAACGTACTCCACCTTGGAGTGGAATTCCTCGTGCTCAAGCCCTTGGCTTGCGGCTTCTGCAACTACGGCATTGGCTATCGAATGTGGATAGTGCTCCTCGAGGCAAGCCGCAAGACGCAGCATTTCAGACTCGTCGCGTCCGCCGAAAGACAGCACCTTTGCTACCTTCGGAGCCGAGTGAGTGAGCGTTCCCGTCTTGTCGAAAACTATGGTATCAGCCTCGGCTATTGCCTCCATGAAGCGTCCGCCCTTGACGGTTATACCGGCGCGGCTGCATTCCCTCATCGCGGACAGCACTGATATCGGCATTGCGAGCTTCAACGCGCAGGAGAAGTCCACCATGAGTATCGACAGGGCCTTTGTGACGCTGCGGGTCAGCAGCCATGTCAGCAGGGTGCCGCCCAAGCTCCACGGCACGAGCTTGTCGGCGAGGTGCGAAGCCTTGTCCTCTGCGGCTGATTTCAGCTTTTCCGATTCCTCTATCATCTTCACGATGCGGTCGTATCTTCCGCCGCCTGCCGTGTTCTCAACGCAGACCGTACACTCGCCGTCCTCGACGACTGTGCCCGCGTAGACATACGCTCCCGCAGACTTGTGTACGGGTACGGATTCGCCTGTCATCGAAGCCTGATTCACCATTGCGTCGCCTGATATGACCTTGCCGTCCAGTGGTATCATCGAGCCTGTTCTGACTATGACCATATCTCCCTTTTTCACCTCACTGACGGGCATGAGAAGCTCCTGACCGTCGGCAGTTTTAGTCCACACCTGTTCAACTCCGAGGGACATAGTCCGCGCGAGGTCGTCGATAGACTTCCTATGTGTCCACTCATCGAGGATATCGCCGACATTCAGCAGGAACATCACCGAGCCGGCGGTCTTGAAGTCGCCGCGCAGGAGGGATACTCCTATCGCTGTCGCGTCGAGGACTGCTACCTCGAGTTTGCCGCTGAGCAGGCATTTCAGTCCGCGCCATATGTACTTTGCAGCCTTGATGAACGCAAGTATCCGGCGTATCGGCTGCGGTATGATTAGCTTGTTCACGAAGCGCTTTATGACCGTTCCCGCAAGCTTGTTCTCGTAATACCGGTTCAGCTCGCGTCCCGTATGCTCGGGGACGAGGGCGGTATTCCGCTCGTCGCTGAATGAAAAGCGCGACAGGGTGCGTATTATCTCGGCTCTGTCGCAGTTATATGTGATGACAACGTCGCAGGTGCGGTCGAACACCTGCACTCTTATCACTCCTGCCGCCGCAGAGAGCGCATATTCTGCGATATCAGCCTGTTTCAGCGTCATTCGCTTTATGCAGAAGCGTACTCGCATACGTCCCTTTGATTCGTGCAATATCCTACACTTCATATAATGTCCTCCTATAAAAACAGACCGTCTGAGCGGTCTGCTTTTTCTTATTCTTCGCTTGTGTCAGCTGTTTCCTCG
>DEDQ01000021.1:27761-28697 GCA_002350065.1 Ruminococcus flavefaciens | reverse complement strand
AAGGTCAGCTTCCTCTTTAAGGGCTCTCTGCTCGTTTATCTCCTTTGCGTCAGCGAGTATGTCGTCGCAGTTTTCGCGCACTGTTGTTACGGTCTGCATAACGTCTGACTTTGCGCGGAGCACTGCCGCTGTTGCGTGAGTGTAGCACTTCTTTGCGTCCTTGCTTGAAAGAATGCGTATGCCTGCTGTGCCGAAGAGCACTCCGCCTGCGAACAGACCTACCTTCTTCCACGGGATATCCTTGATTTTTATCATAATTATCACCTCGTTTGAAATTGAGAAGCCTTCTGTAAATATATGATACCATATTATAACGGCGGTTTCCGCTCCGAAAAGGAAAAATGGGTATACGGTGCTAATCGGGCTGTAATATGCGGTTTCAGGCGTTTTTCTCGGCTTTGTGCTCCGTTCGGTAATTCTTTGGTGCGGTGCCCATTACTGAACGAAACGCGCTCGAGAACTTGCTCGCGTTGCAGTAGCCGACTTCCTCAGCGATGTCGATTATCTTCATGTCAGCAGTGCATATCAGCTCTGCCGCGCGGAACATCTTCCGCAGCTTTGTATAGCTGTAAACGGAGCTCCCGAAATACCGGCTGAATTCCGCTTTCAGCGTGTGCGGAGCTATCGCGAACTGCTCCGCGAGCCGGGGGATAGTGTAGTGCTCGGAGACGTTCTGACAGATAAATTCGCCGACAAGCCTTATCGTTTCAGCGTGTTCGCAGTGTCCGTATCTGCGCTCGCCGAGCAGCATGAGCAGCTCGACTGCCTTTATCCTTAGCATTGAGACCCGTGAGCTGCTTCGGACGGCGTATATCTCCTCCGCGAGCCGACGGATATCGTCGCCTGCACGGAAAACGCGCATTTCGTTTTCACCGATACCGGCGAGCTGCTCACGTATACCGAATACATCGTCAGAGCCGACGCAGCGTGTATCCG
>DEDQ01000021.1:15764-27699 GCA_002350065.1 Ruminococcus flavefaciens | reverse complement strand
GTGCGCCGCCTCTGATAATACAGCTCCCCGCGGTAAGATAGAAGTATTCTCCATTGACGCTGTATTCGCAGCTGCCGCTGATACAGAGGCTCATCTCCGTTTCACAGTCGGCGGCATGAGCATTTACAACTCCGAATAATAGCCTGATATCGGGAAAAAGCTGAGTTCCCGTCATTGTCTCACCACCTGTTGGATATGTCCGTTTTCGATGTCAGCCGCACCGCTTTGCCGCCTCCTCGATTTCGCTGTCCGTTGCCGACTGCTTTCCGAGGCGGATATATTCGGTAGTGACCGCGTTCAGCGCTTTTGTCGCGTTGACGGTGCGCTTGTAGTTTTCCTCATAGCCGAACATCATCAGCGCGTAGCAGACCGCACCGAGCGGAACGGTTATCAGCGCCGCAAGTATCATGCTGAGCACGAACTCTCGCTTGCGCTCGCCCGATCGGCTCAGCAGCCAACCAAACGCGCCGTTTTTATCCTTTTCCATTGGTATCCCTCCTGTGATTTTGAGGTGAAACGCCTATTACATCACGGAAAGCTGCCGAAAACTTAGATGCGTTGTCATATCCGAGCCGCTGTGCTATCTCCGCGATTGTCGAGCCGCTCTCGGATATCAGCATTGAAGCCGCAGCCTTCATTTTATAGCTTTTGATGTACTGGTATATCGGCGCTCCGTAAACCGCTTTGAACACCTTTCTCAGCGTCGCGGGCGGCATATCGAACCTTGCCGACAGCTCGTCCACCGTGTATGACCTGTCAAGAGAGCTGGTTATCAGCGCGTGTATCTGCTTGACTTTTTCGGTCTGTCTCGCAGGGAAATACTGACTTTGTTCCGAAGTGTCCGAGATATCGAGCGCTGCGAGCATGAGCAGCAGCTCTGCCGTCTTTACCTTGAAATAGCTGAGCCGCACGCTCTTCGGAGCATTGTATAGCTGTGAAAAGAGCTGATTCATGGCTTCGTTCCCGCGCAGGACGAACTCCTTGCCGCCCGAGCAGAAACGCTCCGCGAGAGTGTTTATATCCACCGGCAGCCACGGCATTTCTCGCTTCAGCGACTCCTCAGCCGCTCCGCGCACAAAGCCAATAGTGATGCCGTGATAGTGCGACAGCGGCAGCTCCACGTGTCCTTCGTGGTGGGCGCGTCTGTCTATCCGCAGGTCGCCCGCCTCCATGTAGTAGCGCTCGCCGAGGGAGTTTTCATGCTCGATGCGCCCCTCGCGACAGTGGTCGATGCAGAGGACGGTCTTGCTGTTCTGATACTTCGATACGCAGCCGCGCATATGGAAGTCGTTGTACATCAGGTACACCCCGTCAAATACGCGGTACATGGTCATGAAGCCCTCGCCGTCCTCGCCGTCGAGCCGCAGTACCCGGCAGTCGCCCTCCTCGGCTATTTCGTGGACGTTACCGCCGAATCCTGCTTTGTCAAGAGCCTTGAAAATGTCCCTGCTCACGCTATGCCTGCCTTCTCGAAGTGCTTCTTCATCAGTGCCCTGCCGAGGGGTCCGCCGAGGATACCGCCGAATATCGGCACAAGTACCGACATCAGCGGCAGGAATATTGGTATCATGCCGAGCATGACGATGATAAAAACGATGACGAAATATATCGCCGAAAAAATACCGATGTTTATAAGATCCTTGCCTTTCATTGTTACCTCTCAAAAGTTAGATTTCGCTAACCTTTATGCATAGATTTGAGCCTTTTTCCAAAAGGCTCCTGTGATAGTATAGCATAATATAATTGGATTTTCAACTCCATTTTGTTCAATAATGCTCCATTTTGATTTTTTGGATAAAGCTTCGGAATCGCCAGGCAGGGCAGAACGGAGCACTCGCGGCACCTACAGGGAAATAACCGAACGGAAGAATAAAACGGCGTCCTTCAAGCGTCCGAGCTCTCACAAAACTGACGGGAATAGAATTCAAAACGTCATAAAACAAGCACAAAATCTCATTGCTTTTTGTTGAGATCCATGCTATAATGTGTTTAATGGGAAATTTACACTTTTTTAAGGAGGATAATGACATGAACAAAACTATGCGGCGGCTGACTGCCGCTATAACCGGTCTTGTCACCGTCTTTGCGGGAGCAGGCTTCCCCGCGGCAAAAGCTCCCACAGCAAGCGCCGCAGGAAATCTCCTTGCCTTCCCCGGAGCTGTCGGCGGAGGCAAATATGCTACCGGCGGACGCGGCGGCTCGGTCTACCACGTTACCAACCTCAACGACAGCGGTGAGGGCTCCTTCCGCGATGCGGTAAGCAAGTCCGGACGCATTGTCGTATTCGATGTCGGCGGCACTATCGAGCTCAAAAGCGCAGTTTCAAGCGCCGGAAACATAACTATCGCGGGACAGACTGCTCCCGGTGGCGCCGGTATCACTCTCAAAAACTATAAAATGGCTTTCGGCGGAGACAATATAATCTGCCGCTATCTCAGCTCGCGTCCGGGTCCGTACTATGCTACGAGCTCCGGAAATGACGCATGGGGCGGCTCGAAAGGCTCTAACTGCATCGTTGACCACTGCTCGATTGGCTGGGCTTCCGACGAGCAGTGGGGACTTTACTCCAACAACTCCAACTACACTGTGCAGTATACGGTCATCGGACCTGCAAACTCGTGGGGAGGTCATGACAAGGGCATTCACGGCTTCGGGATCATGATGGGCAACAGCAATCTCACCTACGACCACAACCTCATAATCCACAACGTATCGCGAAACTTCCGCGGAAAAATCCCCGGCACAGGAGTTGCCGACTTTACCAACAACATCATCTACGACTGGGGCTATCAGACCGCTTACGGCACGATAGGACACGTCAACTACGTGAACAATACTCTCAAAGCCGGAAACTCCACGACCGGCGGCTACAACTGGATAAACGTTGACAGCACTACAAATCCGCAGAATTTCAAGGTCTACGTTTCCGGAAACCGCCTCATCAACAAGGACGGCTCCATTAACGGCATCACCTACAACAACTGGGACGGCATCAAGGTCAAGGACGGTATCGGCATAACAAAGGATAACCTCAAGACCTCTTACCCGTTCACGATAGGTCTCAACGGCGAAAACCTCTCCTCGACTGTCGGATGCGAGAGCGCCGAGGCTTCATATGAGCACGTTATAAGCTTCGCCGGAAACGGCATAGCTCCCGACAAGCGTACAGCTATCGACCAGCAGTGCGCCGCCGAAACTAAAAACGGCACCGGTCAGTGCTCAGGTACAGCCGCATACAATAGCTCTGTTTCCGACCTCAACAAGTACAATATCAAATGCGGAGTGACCTATTCTTACCCCGCCGGCATAACTCAGAAGGAAATAACAGACTCCGACTATGACGGCATGGCTGACGACTGGGAGCTCGCACGCGGTCTCGACCCGAACGACGACTCTGACTACGCAGGCGACTACTGCGGCAAGGGCTACATGAACATCGAATACTACATCAATGACCTGACCGTCAACTCGTTCCCCGAGGGAGTTGTCACACTCTCACCCGAGAGCGATACGCCTCCTCAGCCCTCTATTCCCTCCGTTTCTGCATTCAGCAGGATAGAAGCTGATTCCTACGCCGACTGGAAGGGCATCGTTACCGAGGAGCACTCCGGCGGACAGAACAATATCGCCTGCATCAGCAACGGCGACTGGGTAAGATATAACAAGATAGCATTCGGCGGCGGAGCGCGTTCATTCTACGCGACAATGTCCGGAAATGCCTGCACGCTCGAGTTCTTCCTCGACGAGATAAAGGGAGACCCCGTCGCAACGGCGTATTTCCCCGGAAGCAGCTTCTCGAGCTATAAGGACATCGAAACCAGTATCCCGACCATAACCGGCACTCACAACCTCATTATCAGGTTCTCATCTCCGGAGGACAACCTCAGCAATATGCGTTACTTCTCGTTCGGCGAGGACGCTCTGCCCCTCAGCGGCGAGCTCTTCAAAGATATCGACATCTCAACAGACGCTGACCCTGATTCGTGGAATATCGGCAGAAACGCCAATACCGGCTCCAAGATATTCGGTGACCGCGATTTCACTATCGCAGAGATACAGTCCAATCTCATCGGCGGAGAGATACTCATGACCGCGTGCAACGCTAAGGCGCTCACAGGCGACACGGTATCATTCACCGCCGGAGAGGATATGACTCTCCATGTTGCTCTCGACAGCAGAGTTGAAAAGGTTCCGGACTGGCTCGCTGATTACGTCCATATGAGAACATACCTCACATCGTCAAATGATGTTACGTTCAACATCTACGACAAGCCTGTCAAGAAGGGTGAACGTGTTACGCTCGGCGGCAACGGACAGTCGTATATGTGCGTGAACTTCTTCGCTATCGCGACCCGCAGCGGTTCTTCGCAGCCTGAGACAGTTGCCGGCGACATCAACTCCGACGGCGAGGTCGGAGTTGCCGACCTCGTTAAGCTCAGCTCGCACCTTCTCGGAAAAACACCTCTTACGGAAAAGGAGTGTGTAATCGCTGACCTTCTGCCCGACGATATCATCGACGTATACGATATGGTCATGCTGAGAAAGCTCATAATCAATTCATAAATGCCAAAGGGCGCCATATACGGCGCCCTTATATAGTTTTCCGGTAATTATGATTTGATTTGACTTTGAGTGAAAGCAGAGCATCTCTTTTGTACAGAGTCCTGTCAGAAATGTGTAACATTTTTTTCTGTATCTTAACAAAATATCATTTTTTCGTATCCGGACTGACTGCGGTCTGTTATTGCAATCGGCGGAAATCTATGGTATTATGAGAGCATAGAAAAAGTCCCGTGATGACGGGAAGCGAAAATCCACCGAAAAGGAGTGTTATTCATGAAAAAACTATCACATCGCATAGCGGCTTTAGCTCTTACGCTCCCGCTCGTAACAGCTGCATTCACAAGCTGCGGAGAGAAAGACGTATCGCATTCAAGAGTTACCACCGACAGCTACAACAAAAACGATACCTACGACGCCAATGTTTATCCTGAGGCAGAAGATACCGACGGCTATCCTGACTATTATATCGGCAGCGAAGAATATCACGAATTCGGCGAAACAGGCTTCCTTGACCCGAAGGTGATACCTCTCTCGACGTTTTCAGTCGATGTGGATACTGCCTCATATACCAACGCACGCCGTCTTCTTGAGGATAACCAGATAGTCCCCGCAGAGTCGGTACGCGCGGAGGAGTTCATCAACTACTTCGACTACAAGTACGCCGCTCCCGAGGACGGCAAGACCTTCGGCGAGTACGTGGAAATTGCCGATTGTCCGTGGAATGCGGGACACAAGCTTATGATGATAGGAGTTCAGGGCAAGGAGCTCGACGAGAAGGAAACTCCTTCCTCGAACCTTGTATTCCTGATAGATTCGTCGGGTTCGATGTCGGATTACAACAAGCTCCCGCTCGTTCAGACCGCATTTTCGATGCTTGCGGAGAATCTCACGGAGAAGGACCGCATTTCCATAGTGACCTATGCCGGCTCGAGCGAGACCATAATCGCCGGAGCTCACGGTGACCGCAAGGACGATATCCTCGAATCGCTCTACTCGATAACTGCTTACGGCGGAACAAACGGAGAGGGCGGTATCGAGACCGCCTACGCGCTCGCGGAGGAGAACTTCATCAAGGGCGGCAACAACCGCATAATCCTCGCGACTGACGGCGACCTCAACATCGGCAAATCGTCCGAATCGGAGCTTAAAAAGCTCATCGAGGATAAACGCGACAGCGGCATATATCTCTCAGTCCTCGGATTCGGCACAGGCAACTACAAGGATAACAAGCTCGAGGCTCTTGCCGACAACGGCAACGGCAACTACAGCTATATCGACTCCGTAGACGAGGCTCGCAGGGTGCTCGTTGAGGAAATGGGAGGAACTCTCTACACTATCGCCAAGGACGTCAAGATACAGGTGGAATTCAACCCCGCACAGGTCAAGAGCTACCGTCTCATCGGTTATGAAAACAGGCTTATGGAAGCGGAGGATTTCTACGACGATACAAAGGACGCAGGCGAAGTAGGTGCAGGTCACAGCGTTACAGCTCTGTATGAGGTCGAGCTTGCAGGCTCAGACGGAACATATCACGGCGTAGACCTCGAATTTGCCGACGAGCATGAAAAGTCTTCCGAGCCCGCAAGCGACAGCGGACGTCAGGAGCTTATCAAGTTCTCACTCGCGTACAAGGATATCGACACCGACGAAGAGATATACTCCTCCAATCTCTACGGCATGGAGAAGTACAGCGCAAAGCCCACTCAGGGAATACTCCTTGCAGGCGCGGCAGCAGAGTTTGCAATGCTTCTTAAAGATTCCGAGTTCAAGGGAAATTCTTCGTTTGAATATGTAGTCGAAACAGCCAGAGATATCGGCGGAAACAACGAGAAGATAAATGAGCTCTGCGACCTTGCTAAGCGGGCAGTTTCACTTTATTATTAAGAAAAAGGCGGTCATAAGACCGCCTTTCAGTTTGTTATCATCAAATCAATCAGTTACGAGCTTGCGCATAAGAACCATGTCATATGCAGTTATAGCGCCGTCTGAATCGAGGTCGCCTGCCTGCCAGTCGTTGAGATTGCTGCTCGCGCCGAGGAGGTAGCGCTCGAGCATTACGAGGTCGGCAACACCGAATTCGCCGTCAGCATTTACGTCTCCGGTGATAGAGTCGGGGTCGGGCTTTACGGGCTCGAGCACGAATTCCCAGCCCTTGCCTTTGTTGAGCGGGAGCTGCTCCAGCCAGCCGGTCGAAGGAGTGGAAGACATATTAGTCATATAACTTACAGACTGCTTATAGTTGGTCGCACCTGTCAGGAGCGAATACGTACCGTTTTTATTTGCGATTATTTTCAGCCGTGCGTCATTGTCATTGCTGACGCTCCTGTATACGATAAGTGCGCCTTCCTCGGAAGGATTATTTCCGTCGGGAGCAACGAGAACAGGAACGATAGGCATTATATTGCGCGGCATGGGCAGTCCGAGACAGTAAGAGCCGTCATTGTCGCCTGTTGAATAGACCTCCCACTTAGTCGGCTTGTCTGAGGTGACAAGCTGATCCTTTTCGCCGAGGCTTACATATTTGTCGTTGATTACGTCCCTTATAACATAGGAATTGCCTGCGGTTATTTCCGGTCGGACGGGAGTTATATCCCATAGCTGGCAGGCGTACTCGTGGTAAGCGTACTGGTTGACGTTGCCGCCGTTTTCCTTTGACCACTCGAACACGTCGAGAGCTCCGTTTCCGCCTGAGCACTTGGAAACGATACCGTATGACGAGCCGCTCTTAACTATCTTGAAGAGCTGATTGTCCGTGCCTGTATAGGTCTGCAATTCGACGTTTGTGCCGTCTGCGGCAGTATCAGAAGCGACAGCGATGCATTTCTGCTCGTCGCCGAGAGAGACTATTTTGCACCATTCCTTGTCAACAGCAGTTATCCTCCACTGCTGAGCCCAGAGCTTGTTGAAGTCCCACTGCTGGATATTAGTGCCCTCATTGAGCTTGCCGTTGGGGAGGTCTATCGCGAGACCGCTGTTTACGTTGGTGATATAGTAGGGGATACCGCTTATAAGGGAAGTTCCGCTGAGCCGGCTCGAAGCTCCCGGCTCGCCGAGGGTATCCTCTGCGATGACCATTTTTGCATTCCTGTCGGTATAATCTGCGATGCCTGTTCTGTCTGTACCGGTATATCCGGAGGTCTTAGCTCCCCATACGGTATGGTTGTTTGTTCCGACTGCTGTGAACGACATTACCTTTTTGCCTGATTCGTCCTTAGCCGCAAGGAAGTGACCCTTGTATACCGCGCCGCCGATAGTGAGGTCTGCTGCGGAGTTAGCAGCGTCCTGCTGCCATGTACCGCTTACAGCGCCGGATATAGTTCCGTCGGCGTTGAGCTTGATGTTCTGGCTGCTGATTATCTTGCCGTCGGTAGAAGTTCCGTGGTCGATGAATTCATATGTGCCGACAATGTCGTCCGTGTTGTAGCCGGTAGACGAGATCTCGTCGCCGCTGTACTCGAAAGGAGCAACAACAGGCCAGCCGGCATCGTTGAAGTACATAGAATGTACGCGGACTTCGTGATATTCGCTGCCGTCGTCGAAACGGGCGTGATAGAAGAGGTACCACTTGCCGTCGTCATCGCGGAGCACGGAGTTATGTCCGCACGCCATATAAGCCTTGTTGAGCGAGCTGAATTTGTAGTTGCCCATTACCTTCAGACCTGTTGCGTCGAGGTTTGGATTTGTCGGGAGGACTGCATTATTGCCTGCGGGGTCCTTGAAGGGTCCGAGCGGGCTTGTCGAACGGAAAACTCGCATATTATAGCCGCCGTCGGAGAAGAGTCCGCCGTATGTGACCCATAGGTAGTAGTAGCCGGTATCGGCGTTGTATTCGATGAAAGGACCTTCGCCGGATTTGCCGTAGCCGCCGGAAATTTTAGTTCCGAAGTAGCTGTCTACCATGCGGCCGTCGGAGGTAGTGCCGCTCTTGGGGTGAATGAGGTAGCCGGTCTTGGGGTCGACCTCAAGAGTGAATATTCCGCCGGACCACGAGCCGTAGCACATATACATCTTGCCGTCAGTGCCGTAGTAGATAGTCGGGTCGATAGCGTTGGGGAAGAGCTGGTTGTTGAAGTTGTCCTTGTTGAACCAGCTATTGTTGAAGGTGACCTGTCCCGCCGCGATGAGCTCATCAACATTGGTAGAGGTGTACTTGCGGTTTACACGCTTTGTATCGCTGGTAGCATAGCTGTCGTTGTTCGTGAATCCGGAGTATATGAGCGTGTCCACGAAGGTATACGGTCCCTCGACATTCTTTGCTGCCGCAAAGCCTATGACCGAGCGCATATAGGTCGAGGACGTACAGAAATACATCAGATACGCGCCCTTCGAGCCGTCGGAGTTGACATAGTCGGGATTCCAGATAACGTCCGGAGCCCATACCGCAAAGCCGCCCTTGCAGTCCTCGAGGTCCTCACCAGCCCATGCAAAGGCTTTTTGCAGGTTTTGCGAGAGATTGCCGAATTCAACGTTATTTGTCCTTGCATAGCCGTTTGTGAAGGTTTTCCAGTTTTGCAGGTCTGTGGATTTTGCGGCGTCGATGTGCGAGCCGAAAACATAGTATGTATTGCCGTCCTTGATTATGGAGGGGTCATGGACGGAAACTCTTGTGCCGGCGGCGTCAGCTATCTTTGCCGGAGACGTGCTTATCGCGGAGCTTCCGCATATGAGACAGCCCGCAACTGCGAGCGAAAGAAGTTTTTTCAGTTTCATTTCATACCTCCTGTTCATATTTTCTGATACTATGATTATAGCATATATCCTGCACAAAAACAATGGCTTATTATACTGAAAATGTGCGTTTTTGTATCTTCCGGAGCAGGAGGTGCTCCACGAGCTATGCAGAAAAGTGCTTTCGGCTTGCCTGATGACGCTTTTTTGCATATCGTGCAGGATTTCGAAAAATATTTTCTGAAAAGCTTGAATTCTGAATTATAATGTGTTATAATTCGGTTATATGAAATATTTATGCGAATCATAAACTTTGGGAGGTTTATATCATGGCAAACTGTTATAAGTGCGGTACTGAGTATACCGGAAAATTCTGCCCTAACTGCGGAGCAAGCACTGCTGCACAGCAGATAGGTCCTACAATGCCCCCACCGCCGGTCTATACAGCTGTACAGCCTGTTGTTCAGCAGTCAAACCCGACAAGCGTTGGCGGCTGGATAGGCTGGATGTTCCTCTGTGCGTGTCTTCCTGTGCTCGGAGTAATAATCATGGCTCTTGCGGCAACTGACCAGTCCGCTAAGAATTTCGCCAAGGCACAGCTTCTTCTTATGCTGATAGGTATTATCATAGGCGTTGTGATCTTCCTCATATGCCTGCTCGTACCTACTCTTGCAGTAAGCATGAATCAGTAACACAGTAAAAAATAAACTCGCGGAAGCTGAATGCTCCTGCGAGTTTTTTTGTATCAATAATCATCGAGGAAGTGGTGGCGTTCGCCGCCGTTGTGGTAGGAGATGAGAGTTCTCAGGTCAACGTTTTCGGGACTGCGGAAGATGTTCATCTCGACTGCGGGATTGGTCTGCTTTAGCTGAGCGATAAGAGCCTTTATCTCGGCGCGTTTGGAGCTTCCCTCGCCCTTTTTTTCGGTGACCTTGCAGGCGCAGCGGATAAAGCTCAGCGAGTTGAACTCGCACCATTTTATTATATCAGCCTCACGGACGAGGTACAGCGGTCGGATAAGCTCGACTCCATCATAGTTTTCACTGCGGAGCTTCGGCATCATCGTCTGCATCTGCGAGCCGTAGAGCATACCCATGAGGATAGTTTCTATCACGTCGTCGAAGTGGTGTCCGAGCGCTATTTTGTTGCAGCCGAGCTCCTGAGCGGTCTTGTATAGCCAGCCGCGCCGCAGTCTCGCACAGAGAAAGCAGGGGTGCTTCTGTTCTTTTTCGGCTGATTCAAATATGCGCGTATGGTATACCTTTGCCGGTATATCGAGCAATGCGGCGTTGTCGAGTATCTTCTGCATATTCTCGGGCGAGTAGCCGGGGTCCATGATTATGTATTCGACGTCGAACGGTATTTCCTGATTGCGGTGCAGACGGTCGATGCACTGAGCCATGAGCATGGAGTCCTTGCCTCCGGAAATGCAGACCGCAATGCGGTCGCCGGGATTTATAAGCTCGTAATCGCGCACTCCGCGCCTGAATTTAGTCCATATGCTCTTGCCGAAATGCGAGGCTATGGAATCGCTTATGCTGTTGTACATGGCTGCTCCTTCCGATATTTTTCAAAAGCCGTTTTCAGTGCCCAGTCCTGCATTTCGAGGAACATTTTCCCCTTGACCTTTTCGTATTCTATCCACAGGAATTTATGGTCTGATTCTGTCGGGGAGGCTGTTTTTGAGCGGAGTTCTCCGGCGTAGTAGGTCTGGATAGGGTGGAAAAAGCCGAATTTTTCGTGAAAGCAGTATGTCTCCGCGGAACAGAGCTTTTCCCCGACGCAGACCTCATATCCGGCTTCTTCAAGGCATTCCCGCTTGATGCAGCCGATATGCGATTCTCCGGATTCGATACCTCCGCCGAGCAGAAAATAGCCCTTTGGAGTCTGCACTATTCCGACCTTATCTCCGCTGACGGGAATGAGATAAGCTCCTTCTCTGTCGAAGTAACTGGCATTTTCTTTTTTGCCGAATATCCTGTGCATATGAGCCGCCGGCCAGCTCTTTATAATGTCGTACAGCTCATCGAAGGACGAAGCTGTGAAGTCTATGTCGTATTCTTTGACTGCGGCTGCGGTGTCGCCCTCCGGCATGAACCAGCAGCTTGCAAGTCCGGCGTTTTGGGCTCCGAGCATATCAGATGTCAGCGAATCGCCTATGACGATGAAGCTTTCGTCGGGCTCGGCTATAGTCTTTTTCACGATGTCGAAGAATTCACGCGACGGCTTTGCCGTTCCCATAGTTTCGCTGATAAAGACCTTGTTTACATACCTGTCCAGTCCGGTAGAGGCTATCCTGCCGAGAGCGTTGCGCTCCGCGCCGTTGGTGATGATGTAAATACTCGCATTGGGTATGTTTTCAGCGATATTTCGCAGGAAAGCGAGTGCTCCGTCCATGAGGACGCCGTTCTGCGACATACAGTCTATGAAGCTGTCGTTTATCTTTAATAGCTCCATGCTGCCCGTATCGCAGCCGCATTCCTCAAACAGCAGCCGGAAACGCTTCTCAAACAGCTCTGACTTGGTGATCATGCCTTTCTCGAATTCGAGCCACAGGCTTTTGTTGACCTGCTTGAAGAAGCGGTAACGCTCCTCTGAGAAGTCCTGACCGTTCGCCTCCATGACCTCTTTCAGCGCGAGATGCTCCGAGGCGTGGAAATCGAGAAGTGTCTGGTCGAGGTCGAATAGTAGATTCAGGTGCATT
>DEDQ01000021.1:8083-15721 GCA_002350065.1 Ruminococcus flavefaciens | reverse complement strand
GTGGGAGATTATAATATATTGCAAAGAAAACAGATGCCGCGAAAAAGAATGCGCCGAAAGAACACACAAGAACAGAGCCTTGTTTATAGTAATCGGCAACGGCGTCAATATAGTATTCATCGGGGTTATCGGCGTTATAATGTATGCTGACCTCATCGCCCTTGTCTCCGACATAAACGGGAGCATAAATATGCTTGCCTGCTAATTTGGAATCGTCATATAATAATATCTCGGCATATTTCTTGCCTGTTGATAAGTTATGATTGCCGCCTATGTCTTTTCTGCCGAATCCTCTGCAAGTCACGATACCAGTTGCTTTTTCGGTGCAGTATTTTATGGTATTCTTGTACTGGGACATTCCGATTGCACTGAGCAGAAAGAATATCACCGTGAGTATCAGGGTAAAGTTGGGTATGAATAATTCCTTTTTTTCTTTTTTGGTTTTTCTTTTCCTTTTCAATCTGATAAATTCTCCTTGACCGCTGGTTTTCAGTAATATTATAAGCCAATGCGCTGACCTTGTCAATATGTGAGGGAGCAGAGATATGTCCGGCAATGTTGACAAAGGATTGTTAAAAAAACGTCATTTTTGTATGTTTTTACGATTTTAACGGAATATTTACAGATATACCTTGAAATTTCCCGCCGGTATGCTATAATAATAACATGAGGCGCTGTATATCACAGCCCCAGTCCGTATTATTTGGAGGTTTTACTATGGCAGATAATAAAAGCGGAAAGAAGATAACTATCCTCGGTGCCGGAAATGTCGGCGCTACAGTTGCATATACCTTTGCAGTCGCAGGAACCTGTTCCGATATCGTGCTCATTGATATCAACAAGGAAAAGGCTAAGGGCGAAGCTATGGACATTCGTCAGGGCGTTTCCTTCAGCCACAATATCGAGGTTTTCGACGGAACATACGACGATGCGGCAGGCTCTGACATCATCGTTGTTACTCTCGGACTTGCCCGCAAGCCCGGTCAGACACGTCTTGACCTTGCTCAGGCTAACGTAAACATCATCAAGGACGTTATGCCCCGCGTAGCAAAGGCTGCTCCCGATGCTATATATGTCGTTGTCAGCAACCCCGTTGACATCGTTACTTATACTATTTTACAGTGTACCGACCTTTCTCCCAAGCAGGTCATCGGTTCGGGTACAGCTCTTGACACTTCACGTCTCCGTTCAAGCATTGCCGACCACGTAGGTCTCAGCCCGAACAGTATCCACGCTTACGTTTTCGGTGAGCACGGCGATACTTCCATGATACCGTGGTCTATCACAAACATCGCAGGAATCAGCATGGAGGAATACTGCGAGGCTCAGGAGCACCGCGATATCGACGAAGAGGAGATAATCGAGGAAGTCCGCAAGGCAGGCGGCGAGGTAATCAAGAGAAAGGGAGCTACCTTCTACGCTATCGCTCTTACTGTAAACAAGATCTGCGACAATATCCTGCGCGATTCCAATAATATCATGACTGTTTCCACCCTTATCAAGGACAGATACGGCATCAACGACGTATGTCTCAGTCTTCCTGCTGTTATCGGTGCAAACGGTATCGAGCGCGAGGTCTCACCGAATCTCACAGACGGCGAAATTGAAAAGCTTCAGGCAAGTGCAAAGGCGCTCAGAAGCGTACTCGACCAGCTCGAATTCTAATGGATATGTCCGCTTTTGCGGAATAATAATTTGAAAATCATCAGCAAAGCTCCCGTTCGGGAGCTTTGCGTTTATGGAGGTATTTTTATGAGCCTTAACGATACACCCTCGGGCGAGAGGATACACATCGGCTTCTTCGGCAGGAGAAATGCCGGAAAATCAAGCCTTGTCAATGCGATCACAAATCAGGAGCTTGCCGTTGTCTCAAGCGTAAAGGGTACAACTACTGACCCTGTTTACAAGGCAATGGAGCTTCTCCCGCTCGGACCGGTCGAGATAATCGACACTCCCGGCTTCGACGACGTAGGCGAGCTTGGCGAGCTCCGCGTGAAAAAGACCCGCCAGATACTCGCGAAAACGGACGTTGCCGTCCTCGTAGTAGACGGAACAGAAGGCGTTTCCGGCTGCGACAAGGAGCTGATACAGCTCTTCCGCGAGCGCGAAGTGCCCTATATCGTGGTTTATAACAAGTGCGATATCTCCGGCGGCGAGGTAAGCTCCGAGAACGAGATATCCGTCAGCGCGGCGAAAAAGCTGAATATTGAGGAGCTCAAGGAGAAGATAGGCTCGCTTGCTAAAAATGCGGGAAACGAACGCCGTATCATCGGCGACCTGCTCTCACCGGGAGATATGGTAGTTCTCGTAACTCCGATAGACGGCTCTGCGCCGAAGGGACGCATGATTCTCCCGCAGGTACAGGCTCTGCGCGATGTGCTCGACGCAGATGCGGAGGCTGTTTTCACGAAGGAGACTCAGCTCACGGAGACGCTCAGCGCACTTGCAGCTCCGCCGAAAATGGTCGTTACAGACAGTCAGGCGTTCGGGCTTGTGAGCAAGATAGTCCCCGAAGAAGTGCCGCTTACGTCGTTTTCGATACTCATGGCGAGGTATAAGGGCTTCCTCGAGAGTGCCGTAAAGGGCGCGGCGAGGATAAAGGACCTCCGCGACGGCGACACCGTCCTCATTTCCGAAGGCTGTACACATCATCGTCAGTGCGGAGACATCGGAAGCGTGAAGCTTCCGGCATGGCTGAAAAAATATACCGGCAAAAGCCTGAATATAGAGCTTTCCAGCGGCAGAGACTTCCCTGAGGACTTGTCCGGATATGCTCTTGTTATACACTGCGGAGGCTGTATGCTCAACGAGAGAGAAATGCTCCACCGCAAGAATATCGCCGAGGCTGCGGGAGTTCCATTCACGAATTACGGAACGGCTATCGCGTGCATGAACGGCATATTAAAGCGCAGTCTCGGCATTTTCCCTGACCTTGCAAGGGAGCTTGACTAATGAAGCGGCGGCTCATATATGCGGGACTTTTCGTGCTCCTTGTGGGCGTGGAGGTAGTCATCGCACTGACTCAGCATGACAACTTTATCCGCTATTACGGCGGGGATATCATCGTGATGTGGGTGCTGTACTGTTTTGTGCAAATGGTGCTCGGTGGGAAAAATAACCACTATGTCGTCAATGTCTGTCTGCTTGCGTTCGCATTTGCGGTGGAATTTATACAGAAATGGGGCTTCGTGGACAAATTCGGCATTGAAAACCAATTCCTGCGCGTTCTCTTCGGTACGAGCTTCGCGGTCGAGGACCTGCTCAGCTACCTTGCGGGCACGCTCATCGCGTGTGCGGGAGTGTTCGCATACAACAGGCTTTTCGGCAATGCTGATAATAAAAACGAGAAAGCTGACTGACGAGCCATAAAGTAACGGCAAATATTCGGCTGCCTGCGAGACCGGATAAAGGGACAGCTTTATATAAATATGCATATTTGCATGAATATCGAGAATAAATATTCAAATAATATTGAATATTCGGCTTATAAATGAATAGTTATGCAAAAACTATTGACATTGCTTTTCACAGGTGTATAATAGTATTATCACACGTATATTCACGCCGGTCACGGCGTTTATAAAAATCAGGAGGTATTTCATCATGGCTAAAAAAGAAGTTAAAAAGGTAGTTCTCGCTTACTCAGGCGGTCTTGACACATCTATCATCATTCCGTGGCTCAAGGAAAACTACAACAACCCTGAGATAATCGCTGTTTCCGGTGACGTTGGACAGGGCACAGAGCTCGACGGTCTCGAGGAGAAGGCTATCAAGACAGGCGCTTCCAAGCTCATCGTAGCTGACCTCAAGGAAGAGTTCATTCAGGATTACGTTTATCCTACTGTTCAGGCTGGCGCTATCTACGAGAACAGATATATGCTCGGTACTTCTTTCGCTCGTCCGATCATCGCTAAGAGAATAGCTGAGATCGCTCTCGCTGAGGGCGCTGACGCTATCTGNNAACGATCAGGTTCGTTTCGAGCTTGCTATCAAGGCTTTCGCTCCTGATATGACTATCATCGCTCCTTGGAGAGAATGGGATATCAAGTCCCGTGACCAGGAGATCGACTACGCAGAGGCTCACAATATCCCCCTCAAGATAAGCCGTGAGACAAACTACTCCAAGGATAAGAACATCTGGCACCTCAGCCATGAGGGCCTCGACCTCGAGGATCCTGCAAACGAGCCTCAGTACGAGAAGAAGGGCTTCCTTGAAATGGGTGTATCACCTATTGATGCTCCTGACAAGCCCACATACATCACTATCCACTTCGAGAAGGGTATCCCCACTAAGCTCGACGGCAAGGAGCTCAACGGCGTTGAAATGGTAGGCGCTCTCAACAAGCTCGGCGGCGAGAACGGTATCGGTCTTGCTGACCTCGTTGAGAACCGTCTCGTTGGTATGAAGTCCAGAGGCGTTTATGAGACTCCCGGCGGCGCTATCCTCTACCACGCTCACGAAGTTCTCGAGACTATCACTCTCGACAAGGAGACTGCACGCATCAAGCAGTACCTCGGCATCAAGTTTGCTGATATCGTTTACAACGGTCAGTGGTTCACACCTCTCCGTGAGGCTCTCAGCGCATTCGTTACTGAGACACAGAAGACTGTTACAGGCGATGTAAAGCTCAAGCTCTACAAGGGCAACATTATCAATGCCGGCGTAACTTCTCCCTACACTCTCTATGATGAGGAAGTTGCTACATTCGACGAGGACAACGTTTACGATCAGGCTGACAGCGCAGGCTTCATCAACCTCTTCGGACTCCCGATCAAGGTCAAGGCTAAGCTCGATCAGAAGAGAAACAACAAGTAATTTTATACGTAAACAGGCAGGGGAAAACCTCCTGCCTGTTATGGTTTAGGATTTAAACGGGGGAGGTCCTTTATGGATAAGTTTATGGCTGCTGCGATAGAAGAAGCAGCAGAAGGCATAAGAGCCGGTCACGGCGGACCTTTCGGCTGTGTTATCGTCAGGGACGGCAGGGTAGTCGGACAGGGACATAATGAGGTCGTCCTCAGAAAAGACCCGACCTGTCACGGCGAAATGCAGGCTATACGCAATGCCTGTGAAAACCTCGGAACATTCGACCTTTCCGGCTGTGAGCTGTATACCACCGCTGAACCATGCCCGATGTGTGCGGGAGCTATAATGTGGGCGAATATCAAAAAAGTGTACTACGGCTGCAATATCGCCGACACCGACAGCATCGGATTCCGCGACAAGCAGTTCTATGAAGCCCCCGAGGATATTTCCGAGGAGCTCGACCGCAGGGAGTGCCTTGAACTCTTTGAGGAATACCGCAATATCAAGGAAAAACAGCATTATTGATGCAGGACGGATACCATTCGCCCGCAGGCAAATAAAGTAAAAAGAGGTGACAAATATGGTGAAGATAAGGGTCATGACCGTCAACGATTACGACGGCATCGCTAAGCTCTGGTAAACTCATGAAGGCACAAATCCCGTTGACGACAGTCCCGAGGGCTTTGTCAAGTACATCAAGCGCAACCCGACTACAAGCTTCGTTGCCGAGGACAACGGCAGGATAGTCGGCACTATTTTGGCAGGTCACGACGGACGAAGAGGTATCTTCCACCATGTTTCGATCGCTCCTGAGTACCGTAAGCAGGGAATCGGCAGAAAGCTCGTTGAAAGCGCTGCGGAGGCTCTCCGGAATGAAGGCATAAACAAGGTCTTGCTCGTAGTTTTCACGCATAACGACAACGGAAATCAGTTCTGGGAGCATATGGGCTTTACCGTGCGGGAGGACTTGTACTACCGCAACAAGTACATAAATATTTGACTGTAGGGAACGCCGCCCTCGGCGTTCCGCAGTGTAGGGGCGAGTTCCGTTCGCCCGCCGATAAAAGGTTTCATCAAACGTTAAGGAGAATAAATATGGCAGATATGATGTGGGCAGGAAGATTTTCAAAGCAGGTAGACGCTGGCGTCAACGCTTTCAATTCCTCCATTGCCTTTGACGGACGTATGTACCGCCACGATATACAGGGCAGCATTGCCCACGCTACCATGCTTGGCGACTGCGGCATAATCACAAAGGAAGACAGCTTCGAGATAATCGGCGGACTCAAAGAGATACTCGCCGATATCGACTCCGGCAAGCTCGAGCTCGACCCCAACGCTGAGGATATCCATATGTTCGTTGAGGCGGAGCTCACAAAGCGCCTCGGTGACGTCGGAAAGAGACTTCACACCTCCCGCTCGAGAAACGATCAGGTAGCAGTTGACCTGCGTCTCTACCTCCGCGACGAGCTCAAGGAAGTCTCCGCAATGGTAGTTGACCTCATCAAGACGATTATCACTATCGCCAAGGAACACACCGAGACCATAATGCCCGGCTATACTCATCTCCAGAGAGCACAGCCCATTACTTTTGCACATCACCTTATGGCGTACGTGTGGATGCTTCTCCGCGACCTCGAAAGACTCGGCGACGCGGCTGAGCGCATGAACGAGTGCCCGCTCGGAAGCGGAGCTCTCGCAGGTACAACATATCACACGAACAGACAGCAGACCTCCGACCTGCTCGGCTTTAAAAATCCCATGCCGAACAGCCTTGACGGCGTTTCTGACCGCGACTACTGCGTTGAGATATGCTGTGCGTTCTCGCTTCTGATGACTCACCTTTCACGCTTCTCCGAGGAGATAATCCTCTGGTGCTCATGGGAGTTCAAGTTCATCGAGCTCGATGACGCATTCGCTACAGGTTCGTCTATCATGCCTCAGAAGAAGAATCCCGACGTTACTGAGCTTATCCGCGGCAAGACCGGAAGAGTCAACGGCGACCTTGTAACTCTGCTCACAATGATGAAGGGATTGCCTCTCGCATACAACAAGGATATGCAGGAGGACAAGGAAGCTATTTTCGACGCTCTCGACAACGTCAAGCTCTGCGTCAAGACCTTCACTCCTATGCTTGCGACGATGCGAGTTATCAAGGAGAATATGAGAAATGCCGCAGCACGCGGATTCATAAATGCTACTGACTGTGCCGATTACCTCGTTAAGAAGGGTATGCCATTCCGCGACGCTTACAAGATTACAGGAACTCTCGTTGCACAGTGCATTGAAAAGGGCGTTACGCTCGAGACTCTGCCGCTTGACGATTACAAGGCTATGACTGACCTCTTCGACGAGGACGTTTATGAGGCGATAAGCCTTGACACCTGCGTCCGCGAGAGAAAGTCCGAGGGAGGTCCCTCGCCCGATGAGGTCACAAAGCAGATAGCTCTCGCCGAGAAGAAGCTCGGCTCGCTCGCATGAAGAAGAAGGACCTGATATTTACGTTCGGACTCACGCTTCTCATGGGTATCCTCTGGATAGTCGGCGAGATAGTCATGGGACTGTGGCTCGCAGTTCCCTCGTGGGGACATATCGCATGGATGGCGGGCATCGTAGTTGTTACGCTCGTCATCAGCGTATGGCATTCCCTCATGGAGGACGAATCCGAGCGTCTTGACCCTAAGGCTGAAAAATACGAGCGAAAGGTCAACAAGAGAAATAAGAGCTGAAGGCTCATAGAATACAGGAGGAAAAAATATGTCTGTTAAGGTTTATATAGACGGTCAGGAAGGTACTACCGGACTGAAGATACAGGAGCGTTTCGAGGGCAG
>DEDQ01000021.1:4967-7853 GCA_002350065.1 Ruminococcus flavefaciens | reverse complement strand
AAGTCGAACAGAGTTGCTGTTCCCGGCTGCTATGCAAGCGGCTTCAATTCGATAGTTTATCCTCTTGTAAGCAGCGGCATTATCCCTGCTGACTACCCCGTTTTCGCATATGCGACCTCCGGCTACAGCGGAGCAGGCAAGAAGGCTATCGCCGTTTACGAGGGCGAGGACAAGCCCTTCGAGTTCAACAGTCCCCGTCAGTACGCTCTTTCGCAGGCGCATAAGCATCTGCCGGAAATGCAGGCTGTGGCAGGTCTTACATACAAGCCCATGTTCAATCCCATGGTATGTGATTATTTCAGCGGCATGGTCGTAAGCGTGCCGATACAGACAAGAACTCTCCCCAAGAAATACACTCCCGCAGAGGTGCATGAGATGTTCGCAAAGCATTATGCCGGCGCGAAAATGGTCGAGGTGATGCCTCTCATGTCCGAGGACGAGCAGAAGAGCTTCTTCCTCGCGTCGAACACTCTCAGCGGACAGAATAAAATGCAGATATTCGTATTCGGAAGCGACGAGCAGATACTCCTCTGCTCACGCCTCGATAACCTCGGCAAGGGCGCGAGCGGCGCGGCTGTTCAGTGCCTCAACATCATGATGGGTATCGACGAGACTACCGGTCTTGTCTGAGATAAAGCAGAGGTGGTATAATGGCTGAAAACGGAAAAGCCAAGAGCGGCACAAAGCTCTCGACGGTGCTTTATTTTGCCTGCCTTACAATTGCAGTTATGGCGCTTGTATTCTTTCTGTACCTGATACTGGTAGACGGCGGACTGTTCCTCTTCGGATATGTTTTCAGTCCCTATACGCTCGCATTTGCTGTCATTGCGGCAGTGTTCACGCTCAGGACGGGCGACCTGCTGAAAAGCAAGGGCGGAAAGGTCAGCTATCACGGTATGCTTGCCGCCGCGGGAGCTGTTATTGCTCTCGTAGTTGCTCTGTACGGCGGAGTTAAGGACGTAAGGCACTCAAAAACTGCGGATATGCTCGTTATGAGCGGCGGCAGGAACGCTCTCCTCACCGAGTACACAGAGAAGAACGGCACTGCCGGCAAGGAAAATACCTTTATTGACGTGCATATACTCTATGGAAGAGTTGCGATAAAGCTCGGAAATATCGACGAGACTTATTTCTCAAACAAATGCGTTGAGAAAGATTTGTATGCATATTCTCTCAACGAGAGCGACAACGTTCTCACGATAGAGTGCGAATACGGTGATTTCGGCGACGGTATCGTAGCTATAGACCCTGCGCACGGCACTTCGACTATAAAATATGATTTCAAGCTCAGATAAAGGAGTTAATGATATGGAACTTAAAAAAATCGGCGATGTTAAATTCGTATACGGCGGAGTTTGCGCTGCCAAGGGATTCAAGGCAAACGGCGTTCAGTGCGGACTTGCCCACAAGCCTCTCGGAGACATGGCAGAGGCTAATGCTGCGGCTAACAATGCTCTTCCGACCGCTAAGAAGAAAAACGACCTCGCAATGATAGTTGCAGATAAGGAATGTACAGCTGCGGCTGTTTACACTACAAACAAGGTCAAGGGAGCTCCTATCATCGTAACCAAGGAGCACCTCGCAGACGGCAAGGCAAGAGCTGTTATCGTGAACTCTGTCAACGCCAACACCTGCAATCCTGACGGCTACGAGAAGGCTACAAAAATGGCTCAGCTCGCGGCTGAGGCTCTCGGCATCAGCGAGAATGACGTTATCGTAGCTTCTACTGGCGTTATCGGTCAGGTCCTTCCTATCGAGCCCATTGCCAACGGTATCAAGCCCCTTGTTGAAGGTCTGAGCTACGGCGGCAACAAGAGCGCTCTCGAGGCTATAATGACTACCGATACACAGCCCAAGGAAGTCGCAGTTGAGTTCGAGCTCGGCGGCAAGACCTGCATCATGGGCGGTATGCTCAAGGGAAGCGGCATGATACACCCGAACATGGCTACTACCCTCACATTCATCACTACCGATGCCGACATCTCTGCGGAGATGCTCCAGCGCGCGCTCAGCGATAATGTAAAGGTAACTCTCAACCGTGCAAGCGTTGACGGCGACACCTCCACAAATGATATGGTATGCGTTATGGCTTCCGGAACTGCCGGAAACCCGACTGTTGCCGCTGAGGACGCAGATTTCGAGGCATTCTCGAATGCGCTCTACAACATCTTGCTCAACCTTGCCCGCATGATGGCTAAGGACGGCGAGGGAGCTACAAAGCTCATAGAGTGCGCTGTTACAGGTGCGGCTGACGAAAAGACAGCTGAGACAGTTGCCAAGTCGGTCATCTGTTCAAGCCTGCTCAAATCAATGATATTCGGCGAGGACGCCAATGCAGGACGTATTTACTGCGCAGTAGGCTATTCCGACGCTGATTTCGACATAAGCAAGGTCGATATAGATATGTCCTCAAAGGGCGGAAGCATCGCTCTCGGCAGACAGGGCTGCGTCATGGAGTTTGATGAGGACGTCGCAAAGCAGGTGCTTGCAGAGGACGAGATACAGATAATCATATCCCTCAGCGAGGGCTCGGGAACTGCCGTATGCTGGGGCTGCGACCTCACATATGACTATGTCAAGATAAACGGCGATTACCGTTCATAAAAAATGTAGGGGCTGATGCCTGCATCAGTCCGTGCCTTACCGGCATTTTTGTCGGGGCGATGTGGGCATCGCCCCCTGCAAATATTGGTTTTGTATGCTAATATAAAAGGAGAAGATTGAAATGGAAAAAATTTCAAATCAGGATAAATCGCAGATACTCATCGACGCTCTGCCCTATATCCAGAAATACAGCAACAAGATAGTTGTTGTAAAATACGGCGGAAACGCTATGACCAACAAGGAGCTCAAGGACGCAGTCATGACTGATATCGTCCTCCTTTC
>DEDQ01000021.1:0-4876 GCA_002350065.1 Ruminococcus flavefaciens | reverse complement strand
GAGAGCAAGTTCATAAACGGTCTCCGCTACACCGATGAGGCGACTGTTGACGTCGTGAAAATGGTCCTCTCGGGCAAGGTCAACAAGGAGCTCGTACAGCTTCTCGCTCAGCACAAGGGCAGCGCGGTAGGACTCTGCGGAATCGACGGCGAAATGCTCGTTGCCGAGAAAAAGACTACCGACGACGGACAGGACCTCGGCTGGGTAGGCGAGATAACAGAGGTCAATACAAAGCCTATCACCGACGCGCTCGATAACGGAAACATCCCCGTTATCGCTACCGTTGCAACAGACAAGGATGGCAATACATATAATATCAATGCGGATACTGCTGCTGCCCGCATCGCGGCAGAGCTCGGAGCCGAGAACCTCATTCTCATGACCGATATCGCAGGTCTTCTCCGCGACAAGGACGACCCGTCAACGCTTATCCCCGCTGTAAATGTCAGCGAAGTACCGTATCTGAAGATGCAGGGTATAATCTCCGGCGGCATGATACCCAAGATAGACTGCTGCGTAGAGGCTGTCAGACGCGGCGTAAACAAGACCGTTATCATCGACGGAAGAGTGCCTCATTCTATCCTTATCGAGATACTTTCCAACGAAGGAATCGGCACACAGTTCACTTGATTAATAAAATTTACTTGTATACGAAAAATTTACGTAAAAACATACAGCTTCACATTGATTTTGCAGGGGCTTCGGCGCTATAATATAAGAAAAGATAGACGCACTATCCACTCATACTATGAGATTTTTTTAACGAAGTAACAGCCTGTATTATCGTGTGACGGAAGGAGACTGACTATGAGCAGTGAAAAAACTATAGAGAAATTCAATAAACACGTTATGCAGTCGTATGGCAGATATCCTCTCGTTATGGAAAAGGGAAGCGGCAGACGCTGTAAAGACGAGGACGGCAAGGAATATATCGACTTCGGAAGCGGTATAGGTACCAACAGCCTCGGCTACTGCGACGAGAAATGGGCTGATGCCGTTTGTGCTCAGGTCAGAACGCTCCAGCACAATTCCAACTACTACTACACGGCTATACAGGCTGAATTTGCCGATAAGCTCTGCGATATCTCCGGATACAGCAGGGTATTCTTCGGAAACAGCGGCGCAGAGGCTAACGAATGCGCAATAAAGATAGCAAGAAAGTACAGCTTCGATAAATACGGCAAGGGCAGACATACTATCATCACCCTTGTAAATTCCTTCCACGGCAGAACAATGGCTACGCTCTCGGCAACGGGACAGGACGTTTTCCACAACTACTTCTTCCCCTTCCTCGAGGGATTCGTAAACGTTAAAGCCATCGATATCGCCGACCTGAAGGAAAAGCTCGATGATACGGTCTGTGCGGTAATGCTCGAATACGTTCAGGGCGAGGGCGGAGTAAATGCTCTTGACAAGGAATTCGTTGACGCAGTGTATGAGCTCTGCGCGGCAAAGGACGTTCTCGTTATCGCCGATGAAGTTCAGACAGGCGTAGGAAGAACAGGTAAGTTCCTCGCCGGTGACTGGTTCGGCAAAAAAGCAGATGTTACAACTCTTGCAAAGGGCATCGCGGGAGGAGTTCCCATGGGAGCGTGTCTCGTGAACGAAAAGCTCGGCAATGTGCTTACTCCCGGTACTCACGGCTCTACATTCGGAGGCAATCCGATAGCTTGTGCAGGCGGTCTTGCAGTAATTGAACGGATAGAAAGCGAAGGCTTCCTTGAAAGCGTATGCGAAAAGGCTCAGTATTTCAGAAACAGGCTCGAAAAATGCAGTGAGGTCGGGGGCGTAAGCGGTCTCGGACTCATGATAGGGATCACACTAAAGACTAAGAAAGCGGCTGATGTCGCAAAAGCTTCTCTTGATAAAGGACTTCTCGTCCTTACGGCAAAGGATAAGGTCAGACTGCTGCCGCCGCTGACTATCGAACATGAAGAGATAGATGCGGGCCTCGATAAGCTTTTGGAGGTACTGGAGGAATGAGAATGGAGCTAATGGTCTCAGTAAAAGGTCATCATTACGTCGTAGAAGATAAAAAGCATTCAAGACTTCTGTATACTATCAAGAAAAAAGGCTTAGGATCAAGTAAGTATCTCCTCCTTGACGCAAGCAAGTATCAGCTTTATACATTCACAAAGACAGTTGAAGATAAAAAACCAACGTTTATCATAAGCAATAACGATATCCCGATAATACGTTTAACAGTAAAATCACTGTTCCTCGACCCGTCTATAAGCGTAACAGGAAAGGATACTGCAAAGCAGCCCGTTAATTTTCTCCTCGCAAGTAAGGACCATAAGGAATTTACTATACTCAGAGACGAGACAGACGTGGGAAAACTGAGCGTTCATCTCACTGTTTCAGGTGAATTACAGTACGAATTGCATATAGAGGATAAGATATTTGACGACTTTATACCGCTTTTCGCCGTGGCGGTCGATATAACATTCGGCGAAATGAATCAGGGAAAATAACCGAAAGGAATTAGATATGAAACACTTACTCAAAATGCTCGACCTGAGCACAGAAGAAATAACTGAGATACTCGACCTTGCTGACCAGCTCAAGTATGAGCTCAAGCACAATATCCCGCATCCGCACCTCAAGGGAAAGACCCTCGGAATGATATTCCAGAAGGCTTCGACACGTACAAGAGTTTCGTTCGAGACAGGTATGTATCAGCTCGGCGGATACCCGCTCTTCCTCTCGTCTAACGACCTCCAGATAGGCCGTGGCGAGCCTGTACAGGATACAGCAAGAGTTCTCTCCCGCTACCTCAGCGGTATAATGATACGTACATTCGAGCAGCAGGAGGTCGAGGACCTCGCAAAATACGGCGATATCCCGATAATCAACGGACTTACAGACTTCTGCCACCCCTGTCAGGTGCTTGCCGACCTCATGACTATCCGTGAGTTCAAGGGCAGTCTCGCAGGACTTAAAATGTGCTTTATCGGCGACGGAAACAATATGGCAAACTCACTTATCGTAGGCTGTCTGAAGTGCGGCATGAGCGTTTCTATCGCTTGTCCCGACGACTATCAGCCTCCGAGGGAGATACTCGACTTTGCAGCAGGCTACGGCGACAAGTTTGAAATGGTGAACTGCCCCAAGACTGCCGCTAAGGACGCAGATGTACTTATCACCGACGTATGGGCTTCCATGGGTCAGGAGGGCGAAGCTGAAAAGCGTAAGAAGGCTTTCGCCGGATACCAGATAAACGACGAGCTCATGACTCTCGCAAAGGCCGATGCAATGGTGCTCCACTGCCTGCCCGCTCACCGCGAGGAGGAGATAACCGAGAAGGTTTTCGAGGCTCACGCAAAGGAAATTTTCGAGGAAGCAGAGAATCGTCTCCACGCTCAGAAGGCAGTAATGGTGAAATTAATGGCATAATAAAAACGGACACCGAAGGGTGTCCGTTTTGCTATCCGCGTATATCGTCGATGATAGCGCGAAGATGAAGTATCTGCTCATTTGTCAGCCCCTCAACATCGAGAGTAGGCTTGTCGCTGAGCCCGAGAAGATAGTCCGCGCTGACGGAAAAGGTCTCGGCAATGCGGCGGAGCATATCTATTGAGGGCTGGAGATTTGCATTTTCCCAATTGCTTACGCATTGCTTTGTAACACCTAATTTACGTGCGAACTGAACTTGATTGATACCAAGAGATAAACGTAATTCTTTTATTCTTTCGTAAAACATTTAATTGCCTCCGGTCAAAAATTGCAATACTATTGTATATAAATACTTGACATATTTGAAATACTATGGTAAACTTATAGTTGACGGAAGCGATTCCGAATATGCGTAAAGGGTGATAATTTATGGATTTTGGAGCTTTTAGAGCAGCGGTAATGATAGTATCGTTGATTATGGCAGTAATATTTGGCTTTATTACAAAAAGTATGAATGAAGACAAAGGCTATGAAGGCGGTTTCGCTTGGGGATTCTGGCTTGGAATAATTGGAATTATTGTAGTCGCTTGCAAGCCTGATAATCATCATTACTACTATCGAGAATCGGAACAGGATGCTGCTTTAAGTGCGTATGCACGAGAGAAAAATGACGAAAGAGTACTTGAAGAAGGCGGCTGGAAGTGTAATCGCTGCGGTCATGTAAACGCAAGTTATGTTACATCGTGTAACTGCGGAATGTACATAAAAGAAAATGACAACTGGTTTAAAAAGCGTGATGAGGAGAGAAAAGCGAGGGCAGAAGAACAAAAAGCGCAAGCTGTTAAGAGTCAAGCCGATGAAATAAAAAAATTTAAGGAATTGCTGGATTCCGGCGCAATAACTCAAGAAGAATATGACGCAAAGAAGAAGCAAATACTCGGTTTATAAGCAAAAGGCAGCCGGTTGGGACTGCCTTTTTTGTTGACATAAAGCCGTCGGAATGTTAAAATAAGACCGAGGTGATAAAATGGAAGATATCATAATTGGCTCGGTCGGCTCAGCGGTAGGACTCGTGGCTCTTGTGCTCTTTATTCGCGGACTGATTTTCCTGCTCGGCGGAGCGGAAACCCTCGGGGAGGTCGTTTCGTCCCGTCAGGACAAAAAAGGCAGATACGTGCATAAAATGAGGTATACAGCCGGCGGTGCGGAGCGCGTAAGCGAGGACAAAGCCGCATACAGCGCAGAAATAAAGCCGGGAACAAGCCTGCTTCTCACATATAAGAGGAATGCTCCTGACGTTTTCAGACAGACTAAGGAGCTGCGAACGGCTACTATCGGCTGCGGGGCTCTCGCGCTCATGGGAGCGGCATTTGCGGTTCGGTTTCTAATACTGTAGCAAAATGAACAAAAAAACTCGTGAATCTACATTATTCTTTTAGTTGACAAAGCGGAGAATAGGTGATATAATAATAAAGCTGTC
>DEDQ01000029.1:27483-28522 GCA_002350065.1 Ruminococcus flavefaciens | reverse complement strand
CCTGCCGGGTCAAGGGCAGAGCCTTGACCAGTAAAAAAGAGAGTGAAACTATTGCATTTTTCTGCCGGCTGTGTTATAATAATATAATAGCACAGGTATGCTCTAAATTATGTATGAAAGCAGGCGATACGGTGATAAAAAGCATGACGGGCTACGGAAGAGCTCAGAAGATCCTCAACGGACGCGATATCCTCGTAGAGATACGCTCCGTAAACCATAGATATTACGAGTATTCATCAAGAGTCCCCAGAGCTTTCAACTACGTTGATGAAAAGCTCAAGGCGCTCTTAAAGCAGGGCATCTCCCGCGGCAAGGTCGAGGTGAATGTCACTATAAACAATATCGAGGGCAGAGATACAGAGATTGCCCTCAACAAGGGCGCGGCTGAGGGATATGTAAACGCGCTGAGAAGCGTTTCCGCCGAGCTCGGACTCGAGGACGACCTCACGCTCTCGAAGCTTATCAAGCTTCCGGATATCTTCAATATCCAGAAAACTCCCGACAACGAGGAACAGGTATGGGACGACGTTGCTGCGGTAGCTGGCGAGGCTCTTGATAAATTTGTGTCAATGCGCGAGACCGAGGGCGAAAAGCTCCGCAATGACGTTCTCGAAAAGTCAGACCTGATACTCAAAATGGTCGGACAGGTCGAGGCGCTCTCGCCCAAGACCGTTGAAAACTACCGCGGAAAGCTCTACCAGAAGCTCTCCGAGCTGCTCGAATCCAAGGACATCGACCAGCAGCGTATCCTCACCGAAGCCGCTATATTCGCGGAAAAGATCGCTGTCGATGAGGAGACTGTCCGCCTGAGGAGCCACGTTTCACAGCTCAGGGATATGCTCGATTCCGCAGACCCGATAGGCAGAAAGCTCGACTTCATCGTTCAGGAGATGAACCGCGAGGTCAACACTATCGGCTCGAAGGCTCAGGACCTCAACATCACGAAGATAGTCGTCGACATGAAGGCTGAGATCGAGAAGATACGCGAGCAGATCCAGAACATCGAATAAGCCATGAAACTGATAAATATAGGCTACGG
>DEDQ01000029.1:24982-27432 GCA_002350065.1 Ruminococcus flavefaciens | reverse complement strand
AAGCGCCTCATTCAGGAGGCTAAGGACGACGGCAGAGCTGTTGACGCTACATACGGAAGAAAGACCCGCGCGGTCATCGTTATGGACAGCGGTCATGTGATACTCTCATCGCTGATAACCGATACCCTCGCGGCAAGGATAAATGGTACAGGAGGTCAGGAAGAAGATGAATAAGGGCAGACTTATCGTATTTTCTGCGCCCTCGGGCTGCGGAAAGGGTACAATGCTCGCGGAGATACTCAAGGACGAGAGCTTCCGCTGTTCTATCTCAGCCACAACAAGAAAGCCACGCGAAGGCGAAGCTGACGGCGTGAACTACTACTTCATCACAAATGAGGAGTTCGAGCAGAAGCTCAGCGAGGACGCATTCCTCGAGCACGCAGGCTACTGCGACCACTACTACGGCACTCTCAAATCAGAGGTTGACCCGTATCTTGAAAAAGGCATAAACGTTATACTTGAAATAGAGGTACAGGGCGCGATGAAGGTACGCAAGCTGCGTCCTGACGCATTATTTGTGTTTATCGCTCCTCCGTCGGTAAACGAGCTCCGCCGCAGGCTCCACAAGCGCGGAACTGAGTCCGAGGAAGTGATAGAACAGCGTGTTGCGGCCGCTCATGAGGAGCTCACATACGCTGATAAATACGATTACGTTATAGTTAACGACGCCCTTGAGGACGCGGTAAGCGATTTCTTCGCGGTAGTTCGCGCAGAACAGCTCACCGTCAAGGCTCAGAGCGAATTTATAGATGAGGTGATAAAAAATGCTTAGACCCGCAGTAAACCAGATAATCTCAAAGAATGAGAGCTGCTACTCACTCGTTATCGCTGTTGCAAAGCGCGCAAGAGAGATATCAGAGGAGCTCTACGAAAACGGCGAGGCTCTCGAAGAGAAGCCCGTTAAGACCGCTGTTGAGGAGCTCGCAAGCGGCAAATGCAAAATTGTAAGCACTGACGAGGAATAATATGTCTCTTATCGCGGAAACCGCTGTCAGCGGAACGGCGTACTCGTTCGATATGCTGTTCAGCTATACTGTTCCGGAGCATATGAAGCTTAAGCGCGGGTGCAGGGTACTTGTGCCGTTCGGCAGAGGAAATACCCGCAGGATAGGCGTAGTAATGCGGCTCAGCGAGGGCAGCTCTGTCCGGCTGAAGCCTGTTGCGGCACAGATAGACGAGGAACCCGTCGTTTCTGAGGAGCTTCTGCGGCTTGCGGAGTATCTCCGCGAGCAGACCTTCTGCACCTATTTCGACGCGGTGAAGATAATGCTCCCGCCGGGAATGGGCGTGAAGGCAAAGGAGAATTTCCGCCTTGTACGCGGTTTTGAGAACGTGGAACAGCTCACGCCGGAGGCGGACGAGCTGCTTGAAACGCTCCGTCACGCCGAGAACGACAGGGAAGTTACCGAGCTGCTTGAAAGCTATATCGCCGAAAACGGCAGGCGGCTCCCCGATGAGCTTCTCGACGCGGGAGCTCTCGATTCCAACAACGTATTCCGACAGAACGTCGGCGACGCTTCCGTCAGAATGGTGCGCCTTTCCGACGAGTATCTCGCCGACCCTTCAAAGTTTGACCTGACTCCGAAGCAGAAAACTGCGGCGGAGTTTTTGCAGGAATACGGCTCTGCCGCTGTAAGGGAGGCTGCATATATGTGCGGCTTCACCGAGGCTGTCATAAAGCGCCTCGCGGCATCGGGAGCGGCTGTCGAGTACGATATGGAGGTGCTCCGCGGAGTCGAGGACGGCTCGGAGGAGCGTATCGACCCGGATTCGGTAGTGCTCTCGGACGAACAGCAGGCAGTCCGCGACAGCGTTTACGCACAGATAACTGAAAACAAGCCCGCAGTCTTTCTGCTTCACGGAGTTACCGGAAGTGGAAAGACCTCGGTTTTTGAGAAACTGATAAACGATACGGTAAAGCTCGGAAAACAGGCGCTTCTGCTCATTCCGGAGATAGGTCTCACCCCGCAGGTATTGCGGAGGTTCAGGTCTCTTTTCGGCGAGCGTGTCGCAGTTATCCACAGCGGATTATCGCTCGGTCAGCGTCTCGACGAATACAAACGCATAAAGCGCGGCGATGCGGATATCGTTATCGGAACGCGGAGCGCGATATTCGCGCCGCTTACGGATATCGGGCTCATCGTCATCGATGAGGAGGGCGAACGCTCGTATAAATCCGACAGCTCTCCGCGCTACATTGCCCATGATATAGCCAAAAGGCGCTGCGCCGAGCACGGCTCTGTGCTGCTTCTTGCGTCGGCGACTCCCTCGATCGAGAGCTACTACCTCGCGGAGAAGGGCTTGTACCGGCTGCTCGAGCTGAAAAACCGCTACAGCAGCAACCCTCTGCCGGAGGTAACTATCGCCGACATGAACGAGGAGCGCATGAGCGGAAATGTCTCGGAATTCAGCCGTATCCTCGCGGACGAGGTCAATTACAACCTCGAAAA
>DEDQ01000029.1:22881-24909 GCA_002350065.1 Ruminococcus flavefaciens | reverse complement strand
CCGCTGTACTGCCCGAATTGCTCGGTCCCGCTGACGTACCACAAGAAGAACGGCAAAATGATGTGCCACTACTGCGGCTACGCGGGAGAGCTCCCGAAAACCTGCCCCTCGTGCGGCTCGGAGCGCCTGAAGAACATGGGATTCGGCACTCAGAAGCTCGAGGAGGAGCTCGGCAAGCTGTTCCCGACAGCGCGGATACTGCGAATGGACGCGGATACCACGTTTTCGCGGTACTCCTACGAGCGCAGCTTCAACGACTTCCGCGAGGGTAAATACGACATCATGATAGGCACTCAGATGATAGGCAAGGGACTCGATTTTCCAAATGTTACGCTTGTCGGAGTGCTTTCGGTCGACAAGGCGCTCTACGCCGGAGACTTCCGCAGCTACGAGCGGACGTTCTCGCTTATCGCGCAGGTCGTCGGCAGAAGCGGACGCGGTGAGCGCAAGGGCAGGGCGATATTGCAGACCTTCATGCCCGACCACTACGTCATGAACCTCGCTGCCGCGCAGGACTACGCCGGCTTCTACCGCGAGGAGATAGCTATCCGCCGCGCGATGATATTCCCGCCGATATGCGATATGTGCATTTTCTGCTTCGCGGGAGTTTCAGAGCTCGACACGAAAAAAGGCGCGGACGCGATAATCGCGCTGATGAATGTCCGGCTCCGCGAATTACAGCCGAAAACGCCTATCCGCGTGCTCGGACCGGTAAGAGCCTCGTATGGCAGGCTCGGCGGAAAATTCCGCTACAGGATAATTATGAAATGCAAGAATAATGCCGAAATACGCGGCTTTATAAGCAATATCCTCACCGAGGGAGCGAAGCTCCCGGAGATGAGAAATGTGGCGCTTTACGCCGATATGAACGGCGATGTAGGCGTCTGAAAAAGAAAGGATAGAAAAATGGCTTTAAGAAAAATTTTAACTGATAAAGACGAGGTACTCCACAAGGTTTGCAAGCCCGTTGACAAGTTCGACGAAAAACTTGCCACTCTTTTGGACGATATGCACGAAACTCTCGACAAGGCTCAGGGACTCGGTCTCGCGGCTCCGCAGGTCGGACTTTGCAGACGTCTCTTCATCATGCACCTTGAAGAGGGCAGCTTCGAGTGCATAAACCCCGAAGTTTCGCAGAAAGAGGGCTCTCAGCGCGTGCAGGAGGGCTGCCTCTCGTGCCCGAATGTGTGGGGATATGTCACACGTCCGATGAACGTCCACCTCAAGGCTCAGGACAGGGACGGAAACTGGTTCGAGCGCGATTTTACGGGACTTGGAGCTCAGTGCGTTTGCCACGAGAACGACCATCTCGACGGCCACGTTTTCACTGAGATAGTTGAGGAATTCTTCGTTCCCGAGGAGGAATAATATGAAAATTGTGTTCATGGGAACTCCCGATTTCGCGGTCCCATGCCTGAGAAAGCTCGCAGAGAGCGAGAACGAGGTCGCGGCTGTTTTCACTCAGCCCGACAAGCCTAAGGGCAGGGGCTACAAGATGATACCCACTCCGGTCAAGGCTGCGGCGGAGGAATACGGCATTCCCGTGTACCAGCCGCTTTCGCTCAGAAAGGGCGATGACGCTGCGGAGTCGATGAAGATTTTGAACGATATTGCTCCCGAGCTGATAGTCGTTACGGCATACGGTCAGATACTCCCGAAGGAGATACTCGACCTGCCGGAGCACGGCTGCGTGAATATCCACGCGTCGCTGCTCCCGAAGTACCGCGGAGCCGCTCCGATAAACTGGGTGCTGCTCAACGGCGAGAAGCAGACCGGCGTGACCTCAATGCAGATGAGCGAGGGGCTCGACACCGGTGATATGCTCATCAAAAAAGTGACTGATATCGGCGAAAATGAGACATATGAGGAGCTTTATGCCCGCCTTTCCGAAATGGGCGGAGAGGTGCTCATGGAGACCGTTTCCGCAATCGAAAACGGCACTCTTGCTCCCGAAAAGCAGGACGATTCGCTCTCGTGCTATTCACCGATGATACGCAAGGAGATGAGCGCTCTCGACTTCTCGAAAAC
>DEDQ01000029.1:11238-22649 GCA_002350065.1 Ruminococcus flavefaciens | reverse complement strand
GAAGGGGAAAAGCTCACCTGACGCGGAGGTCGAAAAATGGGCTATATCTTGACAAGTGTCGATTCGAGGACTCTTCTGTTCGATATTGCGCTCCTGTTTGCGATGCTTCTTCTGCCGCTGATAGGAATGATTATCGCGAAGAGCACCTTCACCAAATACAGCAAAATCAACAGCTCGCGCGGGCTGACCGCTGAACAGGCGGCCCGGCAGATACTCGACAACAACGGGCTTTTCGATGTCCGTGTCGAGCACGTAAGCGGCTCGTTCGAGGACTGCTACCTTCCGAATGAGAGGGTCGTGTGCCTTTCGGATTCGACCTACGGAAAGACCAGTATCTCGGCGATAGGAGCTGCCGCTCACGAGTGCGGACACGCCTGCCAGTTCGACGAGGGCTACGCTCCGACTGTGCTCGGCGGCAAGCTTGCTCCGGCGATGAATTTCTGCTCGCGGACGTGGTACATCGTGTTCATAATCGGCTGTGTACTGACGTTTTTTCCGTATGTGATGTACGCGGGCGTAGCGATGTTCAGCGTTGTGCTCATCTACCAGCTCGTGACGCTCCCCTTGGAGTTTGACGCGAGCCGCCGCGCTCTGAGAACTCTCAGGAGCGACTCTATCCTTGAGGAGAACGAGATTAAGCCGGCGAAAAAGGTGCTCACGGCGGCAGCGATAACATATGTCGCTTCACTTGCAGCTTCCGCGCTCCAGCTTATCCGCTTATTACTGAGGGCAAGACGATGAATGAACCGAGATATCTTGCTGTAAAGCTGCTGAATAAGACCTTCGGCAGCGGCAGCTATTCAAATATTCAGCTCAGCGCAGGACTTGATTCTTCCGACCTCGACGAGAGAGGAAAGAAGCTTTGCTCTGCGCTCTATTATGGAGTTATCCAGCGCAGGCTGACGCTCGACCACGTTATCGCAGGTCTTTCGTCGCGCCCGCTGAACAAGCTCGACGACGTAATTGTAAATATATTGCGGTGCGGAATCTACCAGCTCGCGTTCATGGACAGCATTCCCGATAACGCTGCTGTGAATGAATCCGTTGCTCTTGCGAAGAAGTTCGGCAAGACCAGCGCCTCCGGAATGGTGAATGCTATCCTGCGCAATTTTGTCCGAAAAGGGAAGAGAATATGCGAGACCGGAAGCGGCGATGTGAAGTTGATGTCCGTTGAGTTTTCGTGCCCCGAGGAGCTTGTGAGCGAGCTCATAAGCGACCACGGCACTGAATTCACGTCCGCATTCCTGAGACATTCACTCGAAAAGCCGGAGATATACCTCCGCCGGAATCAGCTCAGATGCACCGCTGAGGAGCTCGCAGGAGCAGTCGGCAAGGCGGAGCTCACGCCGTTCGGCGAGGAGCTCCCTGAATGCATGAAAGTCCGGACAAACGGCGATATCACGGTGACTGAAGCTTTCCGGAGCGGCTGGTTCCATGTTCAGTCGCTGGCGTCGCAGTTCTGCTGCATGGCTCTTGCTCCGACTGAAAACGACCTCGTGCTCGACATCTGTGCGGCTCCGGGAGGCAAGACCTTCACCATGGCGGAGATGATGAACGGCGGCGGTGAGATATACGCATTCGACCTTCACGAGAAGCGTGCCGAGCTCATCAGAAAGGGCGCGGAGCGTCTCAGACTTACAAATATAAGAGCGGCGGCAGGCGACGCAACAAAGTTCAATTCCGAGCTGCCGAAGTTCACGAAGATACTCTGCGACGTGCCTTGCTCCGGATTCGGAGTTATCGGCAAGAAGCCGGAGATAAAGTACAAGAAGCTCCCGGACTTTGAGCGGCTTCCGGAAATCCAGTACAATATTGCTCAGAACGCGCTGAACTATCTTGCAGTCGGCGGGGAGCTTGTCTACTCGACGTGTACGGTACGCAAAGCCGAGAATGACGCGGTCTGCGAGCGGCTTCTCCGCGAGCACCCCGAGCTCGAACCGGTCGGACTGCCTCATATCATGGGCATATCCGGCACGAGCGCGACTCTGTCGCCGATGAGCGGCTTTGACGACGGATTCTTTGTGGCAAAATTCAGAAAAAAGGGGTAAGCAACGTTTTGAAGGGCGATGTGAGTACGGTATAATTGGCAATTGCGAACGTCAGCCGGTGAAAAAGAAAGAGGTGAACGTGATTGGAAAAAACGGATATTCTCAGCCTTGAGCTGCCCGAGCTCGAAGCGGCTCTTGAAGCTGTCGGAGAGAAAAAATTCCGCGCAAAACAGATATATCAGTGGCTCCATGTTAAAAGAATTTTCGATTTCGACAAAATGACTGACCTATCTGTCCAATTACGTGCGCGGCTCAAAGAAATTTTTTGTGTAAATGGACTATTTGTGCAGAAAAAGCTTGAATCTTCCATAGATAATACTGTAAAATATCTATATAGGCTTTCTGACGGCAACTATGTCGAGACCGTTCTGATGGAGTACAGCTACGGTCACAGCATCTGTGTGTCGACTCAGGTCGGCTGCAAAATGGGGTGCAGGTTCTGCGCTTCCGCCATTGCCGGATTCGTGAGGAGCCTTACTCCCTCGGAGATACTCATGCAGATATACGAGACGGAGCGAAACTCCGGCGTTAAGGTCTCGGGCGTGGTGCTCATGGGCATCGGTGAGCCGATGGACAACTTCGACAACGTGGTGAAGTTCCTGAGGATACTCTCAGACGGCAAGGGCAACAATTTCAGCCTCCGCCATGTGTCGCTCTCGACCTGCGGGATAGTCCCGAGAATATACGAGCTCGCGGATATGAAGCTCCAGCTCACGCTGTGCATATCTCTCCACAGCTCGGACAATAATTCAAGAAGTGAAATAATGCCGGTCAACCGGACATATAATATACAGGAGCTCCTCGGAGCGTGCAGATATTATATCGAAAAAACGGGCAGACGTGTTACCTTCGAGTACGCCGTCATCAGCGGAGTGAATTCCTCCGATGCCGACGCGGACAGGCTCTCGGACCTGCTCAGGGGCATGAACTGTCACGTAAACCTTATCCCTGTGAACAAGGTCAGGGAAAGAAACTACCGCACCGCCTCCACGGCTGTTGCAGACTTTGCAAAGCGGCTCGGGAAGCGGGGCATAAATGCGACCGTGAGACGTACTCTCGGAAGCGATATAGAAGCGGCGTGCGGTCAGCTCAGACGCGACGCTGCAAAGCAGAATCAGGAGAAAGGGGGCGCGGATGCGTGAGATTCAGATCCGGTACGGATATCGGTCTGAGGCGTGAGGAGAATCAGGACGCGGTCAGATGTGAATACTTCGGTCATAACGTTCTTGCAGTCGTGTGCGACGGCATGGGCGGCGAAAGAGCCGGCAGAGAAGCAAGCCAGATAGCAATAGACGAGTTCTTTCAGCGCTTTTCCGACGGCTACAGCGAAACGCTGAGCGATGACGATGTCCGCAAGCTCCTTATATCATCAGTTTCTGCCGCCAATTCGGTAATATACACAAAGGCGAGGCTCGATTTCAAAAACTTCGGCATGGGTACTACCTGTGTAGCCGCATTCGTGACTGCGGATAAGGCGTTTATCGCGAACGTGGGCGACAGCAGAGCCTACCTAATCTCGGATAACGGGCTCCACCAGATAACCACCGACCACAACGTTCCCTCGCTCCTTTTCGAGCAGGGCAAGATAACAGAGGCGGAAATGGAGGTCCACCCGCAGAAGCATATGCTTGTGCGCGCTGTCGGAGTTGAAAAGACCGTGCTCACTGATACATTCATTCTCAATTACGACGAGAAGATACGTCTCCTGCTGTGCTCTGACGGACTGTCGGGCTACTGCATAAACGAGGAGATATACGATACTATCGCAAAGAGCGACTTCGACGGAGTCGTTGAGGCTCTCATAAAGCTTGCGCTCGACAAGGGCGGAAGGGATAATGTCACTGTTGCGGTGATATATGAGTAAAGTTTCCTATTAGCATTATTTTATATTATTTATGTAAATTATAGTGTAGGGTACATGATACACAAGCATAACAAGATATTTTCAGTATGATTTTGTCGGGAACAAGGCGAGGACGTGCAGCAATACTTTGTGTATTGCAAGCGGACTCAACGACGTTATCGGCAAAATAAGCTGGAAATATGAAGTTATGTCTTGCGTATCATGTACCCATGTCAAAGGAAGGATAAGACGATGGATAAGTACATTGGCAAAAAGCTTGACGGCAGATATGAGATAACCGAGCTCATAGGCGTAGGCGGAATGGCTGAGGTCTATAAGGGCATCGACGTTATCGACAACAAGGCTGTTGCGATCAAGATACTCAAGAAAGAGTACGCAGAGAACGAGGAGTTCCTCAGACGCTTCAGGAACGAATCCAAGGCTGTTGCAGTGCTCTCGCACCCCAATATCGTTAAGATTTACGATATGGGCTTCTCGGATAAGCTCCAGTACATCGTTATGGAGTATATCGACGGCATTACCCTTAAAGAGTACATCGAGGAGGAAAAGGTCCTCACATGGAAGGACACTGTTCACTTCGTGATACAGATACTCCGCGCTCTCCAGCACGCCCACGACAAGGGCATCGTTCACCGCGATATCAAGCCGCAGAATATCATGATGTTCAGCGACGGAACTATCAAGGTCATGGACTTCGGCATCGCCAAGTTCGCCCGCGAGGAGGGCAAGACAGCTACCGATCAGGCTATCGGAAGCGTCCACTACATCAGCCCCGAGCAGGCAAGCGGCAGTGTTACCGATGCCAAGAGCGATATCTACTCTGTCGGAGCAATGATGTATGAGATGCTCTCGGGCAGAAAGCCCTTCGACAGCGACAACCCCGTTGCTATCGCAGTTATGCATATGCACGATATCCCCGAGCGCCCCAGAGCTATCAATCCCGATATCCCCGACGGTCTCGAGGAGATAGTCCTCAAGGCTATGGAGAAGGCTCCCGAGGACAGATACCAGACAACAGGCGATATGATAGCCGATATCGAAAAATTCAAGGCAGACCCCGAAATGACCTTCGGATACTACGTTGAAGAGAACGACGACAACGAGAATACCCGTTTCTTCAATGCTCCGAGCGGCGAGATAGAGCTCCCGTCGGCGGCTCCCGCAGGTGAGGGAGTTCCTCAGCAGCAGCCTGTATATGCAGGCGCAGGCGCTCCGTATGAGGGTCAGCAGGGCGGCGGATACGCTCCTCCGCAGCCTCAGCCCTACGGCGACGTTTACAACAATGACGACTACTACGATGACGATGAAGAGGAGGAAGAGGAGGAAGAGCGTTCATCACTCGTTATCCCCGTTCTCACAGCAGTCGTAGTCGTTGTTATCATAGTCGGCGTTATCATCATCTCGCTGATGTTCGCTGACAGCTTCAAATTCAGCAACAAGGACAAGAACGACTGGAAAATGCCCGACGTTGTAGGTATGGACTTCAACGATGCTGTTGCCAAGTACGGCAACAATATCCAGTTCCAGGAGGACGGCAAGGAGTACAACGAGGCAGAGCCCGGCGTCATTATCGAGCAGGATATCGCTCCCGAGACCGAGTTCAAGAAGGGCGTTACCCTCAAGGTAAAGGTCAGCAAGGGCATGGAGACGGTCGAGGTGCCGAAGGTCTACGACATGAACGCCGACCTCGCCAAGGATATGCTCACGCAGCAGGGACTGCTGTGCGAGATAAAGAACTCGTCGAGTACGAGCGTCAAGAAGGGCAGAGTTATCAAAACTCAGCCGGAAGCCGGTGAAATGGCTCATAAGGGCTCGACTGTGATCCTCTACGTCAGCATGGGCGTTGAGGCAGGACAGGTAAGCGTTGACGACTGGGTAGGCAAGACCATCGACGATGCAAAGATGCTCGCCGAGTATAAACAGCTCAAGGTAACTACAAAGGGCGTTGCTTCCTACGAGAAGGAAGGCACTGTTGTAAAGCAGAGCCTTGAAAAGGGTTCAAAGGTCGAGATAGGAAGCGAGATAGTATTTGAGTTCAGTAACGGCAAGAAGCCTGACGGTACTATCCCCTTCACTGTAAACTTCCCGTCAGACGCATACGGACGCTTCGTTATCAGCTTCGTTATCAAGAATGAGGACGGCAAGCAGGATACACAGGAAACTCCCACATTCTTCGTTCCCGAGTATCCGAGCATAACTCAGGACGTAAAGGGTTCGGGCGAGGACGTAACTGTTAACGTTCTTCTCACAAACCTCAACAACAACAAGCGTGCTACTATCGGTACGTACACATTCAACTTCGCAGACAACACTACCTACCTCCAGAGCGGCGGAGATATCGATGCCGCATTCAGTCAGGTAGGCGGCTATCAGGAGGAGGAAACTCAGGCTCCGACCGAGGCTCCCAAGCCCACTGAGAACGACCACAAGCCCGGCGAGAACGGCGATTACGACGCAAACGGCAACTGGGTGAACTTCACTCCCGGCGCTAACGGCGACTGGGTAAACGGAAGCTGGGTATGGTATAACCCCGAAGTAAACGGCTACTGGGGCGAAGACGGTCAGTGGAAGTGGGGTCAGCGTCCTCAGCAGAACAACAATAATAACAACAACAATAACAACGGCAACAACGGTCAGGACTGGTGAGTGCCGATGCTAAAAGCGGAATAATAACCAAATGCTTAGGGGGACTCTACACAGTGGAGTCCCCTGACGGTATATATGAATGCAAAGCGAGGGGAGTTTTCCGCGCAAAGGGTATAAGTCCGGCAGTAGGCGACAGGGTAGAGCTCCGCGGAGGAGTCATCACCGAGGTCGCCGGGCGCAGGAATTACCTCATACGACCGCCCCTTGCAAACCTTGACCAGATAATATTCATCGTCTCTACAGTTAGCCCCGCGCCGAATTTCCTTATCCTCGACAAATTCATCGCGATAGCGGAATTCAAGGGCATCGAGCCGGTAGTCATCATCACCAAGACCGACCTCGGTGATTCGTCGGCAGTACGCGAGGTCTACTCGTCTATCGGCATAACTACACTTGAAGTGGACTATTCTGACGAGCGCTCGGTCCAGAGCGTCCGAGACCTCCTCGCCGGCAAGGTCAGCGCCTTTACCGGCAACTCCGGAGCAGGCAAGTCGACCCTGCTGAATGCCGTAGACCCTACGCTCGATATCCCTACGGGCGAGATAAGCAAAAAGCTCGGCAGAGGCAGACATACCACGCGCCATGCGGAGCTATACAAGCTCAGGGAGGGCGGCTACATCGCCGATACTCCGGGCTTTTCAACGTTCGAGACTAACCGCTACGACGTTATCCGCAAGGAGGAGCTTGCAGGCTGCTTCCGCGAATTTGAAGACTACAGAGACGAATGCCGCTTCCGCGACTGCTCTCACACCTGCGAGAAGGGGTGTGCGGTCATAGAGGCGGTAAAGCAGGGGATAATCCCTGAAATACGCCATCAGAGCTACTGCGCCATGTATGAAGAGGCAAAGCAGCTGAAGGAGTGGGAACTTAAATGAGCAATTGTTTTATTTTTGCCGGCGGAGCTCTTGAAGATACGAGCTTCATCGACCGCGATTACATAGTAAGGAGCGGCTCGCTTGTCATATGTGCTGACAAGGGCTACGAATACGCGAAAAAGCTGGATATACAGCCTGATGTCATAGTCGGCGACTTTGATTCGTATACGGGCAGGCTTCCGGAAAAAACGGAGATTCACCGCTCGCCTGCTGAAAAGGACGATACCGATACCATGCTCGCGGTAAAGCTTGCTATCAAGCGCGGCTGCGAGTTCATAGTGCTCTACGGGGCGCTCGGCGGACGTTTCGACCATACAATGGCGAATATCCAGACCCTTATATACGCTCACGAGCACGGCTGCGACCTCATGATAGACGACGGCGACAACATCGTTTCCGTACAGGGCATATGCATACGCAGCTACTCATTCATGGAGGGCTGGTACTTCTCGCTGTTCTCGCTTTCGGAGCAGTCGGAGATATCACGCCTTACCGGAGTTAAATATCCCCTCAGCCATGCCGTACTCAAGGACAGCTTCCCTCTCGGCGTGAGCAATGAGATAATCGACCGCGAAGCCGTATTATCGGTCGGCTCGGGACTTGTCCTCGTTGTGCAGTCGAAGAAACAGTAACGAAAACTCCTCCGGTGAATATAATGGAGTATATCACTGAAGGAGGGGATATGTATGAAAATTGTAGTGGTAAAGAGCCCGAAGTTCCTGTCAGGCATTCTCCGCACGATATTCGGCATAAAAAAAGAGGAAGAATAACAGAGAAAGGCGCTCAATGAGCGCCTTTTTCGCTGTGTTTATGTATGAGAGCCGCTGCGATAGTGATAACTATCATCGAGCAGAGCATTCCCGTCAGTCCGCCGCTGGTATCTATCAGCACATCTGTGAACATACAGGCTCTGCCGGGGACGAAATACTGGTGCAGCTCGTCTGAGCAGGCATAGAGGAAGCAGACTCCGAGCGTGAGAAGGCTTCCCCAAGAGAGGAGCTTATGCTTTCCTACTGCTGTTGATACGCAGAAGCCGAGAGACGTATATATCGAGAAATGCGCACACTTGCGGACGATGTGGTCTATCTTCGAGAAGATGTCCTCCTTCTCGGTAACTGGAAGCTGGTCGAAATCCTTGACAACGTGCTCGGCGACAAATTCGGTAATAGTTCCGCTCGTATCCGAGGACTTGTCGGAATCTTCACACGAGAACATGAATATCATTACCATGATAACTACGGATAATATGACGAAAACAACCCTCAAGGGCGTGTATGACTTTGACAGTTTCATTTTCTTCCCCTTTCCATAACTTATATATTATAACTCAGATACAGAGATTTGTAAAGTCTTTTGAAATCGTAACCGATTTGTAACTATTTATTTGGAAAAGTGCTTGTAAGTTCATTTGAAAAATGTTATAATAGTTTTATATGGACAAATTTTCGGCTTGATAATGACGGAGGTCAAAATGAAAGATTTCTTTGCAAATATATGGACTAAGCGAGTCTTTTCAGTAATTGCCGCACTTTACACTGTATGTGTCTGCTTTATGTGCTATTACTCTATCTACTACAATATAACAGTCGAGTCGCCGGTCTCGGTGTGCCTGATAGTATCCGGAGTTTCGCTGATAGCGCTTGTGCTGATGCTTTACACCCGCAAGCAGATACTTACAAGGATAGGAAGCTTTATCATACTTCCGGCGATGCTTCCGGTAGTGCTGATGTATTTCGACCACAAGGAGATACTTATTCCGGTAATACTTATGGGAGTTGTGATACTCCTTCTCTCGGGAGCGGGCGAGGGCGCTAAAACGGCGGTCGGCACGGTGATACTGCTCCTGTACATCTTCGGAGCGCTCGGCTACTTCCTGTTCAGTACATTCTTTGTAACAGCGGCTAAGCAGAACGTCGTCGAGAGCGGAGTTTCTCCCTCGGGCATCTACCGCTACAGAGTAGTCAACACCGAGGACAGCTCCAACGGCAGTACGGCTGTTTACGTAGAGCCCAACTATGCCGACAAGAAATACCCCTTCGTTACATTCACTCTCAAAAATATGGAGCGCGTAGCTCTGCTCGAGCGTCCAATGTGCGAGGAGATATCCGTCGAGTGGTCAACTCAGAACAGACAGGACATCACAAACGAGCTCAACGCTGTTTCGGACAAGATATCCGTACACGTAAGCGCAGACGAGATGCTCGGCCTCGGCTATACATTCGACAATACCCTTGAGATATCGGACGTTAACGTTTACGACCTCCTTGCAATCGGCAAGACCGCCAAGGACGTTGACCCGATAAAGCTCGATGACCTCGACGAGAACCAGCTCGCTCACTTCGGAATTGCCAGAGACGGCGCGGGCAGATACTCGATAATCTCGCCCTCGAACGACGTACTCGTCAGTGCGGACAAAAACTCCGGCGAGACGGTGTACTTCAGCGACCTCGACAAGGACGGCTTCGACGCCTTTGCAAATATGAAAACAGACCAGTGGGGCAATCCGAATTACAAGGTCTCGGCTGAGAACACGGTAATGCTCAATACGCTCTCGGACGCGCAGCTTGAAAAGCTCGGAATTTCCGACTCGGGCGACGTTATGAGATTCAACGGCAAGGTCTGCTTCCGCTTCTACGTTGCGGAGCTTGAGGACTACTACGACGTGGATTCACGCAAGCTCTCACTCGACCTGCTCAACGGCTGATACGTGACAAATGGGACGATGTTTTCATCGTCCCATACTGATATATACGAGGTGCAAAATGGATATTGAAATTACATCGGCGGAGCTTCGGACGCTTCCGGAGAGCGAATACGCGCTCATAGACATTCGCAGCAGGACTGCCTTTGATTACGGACACATCGGCGGCTCGGTGAATATCCCCGAAAACGAGCTCGAAAACGCGGAGCTCCCGCAGGATAAGAGGATAGTCCTGTGCTGCCGCTCGGGCAGGATAACTCCCGACATAGCGGAGGCTCTCCGCGGCAGGGGCTTTGACGCATACAGCCTCAGCGGAGGCTATGTAGAGTGGCTGAGAGACACCATGGAAAACCGCGATATCACGGGACAGGTCGAGCTCAGTCTGCGCAAAAAATTCAAGAAGAGCATATGGTGCAGGTTCACAAAGGCGATAAACGAGTATCAGCTCGTTCAGCCGGGCGATAAGATCGCCGTATGTATCTCCGGCGGCAAGGACTCGATGCTCATGGCGAAGCTCTTTCAGGAGCTCAAACGCCACGACAAGTTCCCGTTCGAGGTCGTTTTCCTCGTTATGGACCCCGGCTACAGCCCCGAGAATCGCCGTATAATCGAGAAAAACGCGGAGTCTATGTCCATACCGATAGAGATATTCGATTCCACAATTTTCGATTCCGTTTTCAACATCGAGAAGAACCCGTGCTACATCTGCGCCCGCATGAGGAGGGGCTACCTCTACAGCAAGGCAAAGGAGCTCGGCTGCAACAAGATAGCTCTCGGACACCACTTCGACGACGTTATCGAGACCATACTCATGGGTATGCTCTACGGCGGTCAGGTGCAGACCATGATGCCGAAGCTCCACAGCACCAATTTCGAGGGCATGGAGCTGATACGTCCGCTTTACCTTGTCCGCGAGGCAGACATCAAGCACTGGCGCGACTACAACGGACTGTACTTCATACAGTGCGCGTGCAAGTTCACCGAGAACTGCTCGTCGTGCAGCGAGAATGGGCAGTCCGAGTCGAAACGTCTCGAGGTAAAGAACCTCATCGCGGAGCTGAAAAAGGTGAATCCGCAGGTCGAGAAGAACATCTTCCGCAGCGTCGAGAACGTCAATCTCAGCACGATAATCGCATACAAGCAGCAGGGGGAAGTCCACCACTTCCTCGACAGCTACGAAAAAATATAGCGGAACGCCGAGGGCGGCGTTCCCTACAGGCGGAGTACCTCCGCAGGTAATTTCGCAATATACTATGTACAAAACGGAAGATACCGCC
>DEDQ01000029.1:0-11131 GCA_002350065.1 Ruminococcus flavefaciens | reverse complement strand
GCCCGGTAACCATACCCGTATATAACGTTGAGCGCAAGCAGGCGCGGTGTCCGCGCAGCCAATATCGCAATATACCGTGAATAAAAGGGAAGATACTGCCCGGTAACCATACCCGTATGTATCGGTGAGCGAAAGCAAACTTTGCCTTTTGTACAGAGTAAGCCCGTNNCCTCTGGCGGGTCAAGGGCAGAGTCCTTGCAGGGTGCAGGGACAGCGTCCCTGCCGGATTCCAAAGGCAGAGCCTTTGGTGGGTTGTAGGGCAAAGCCCTACCTTATCTCGCTTATAGGGTCGATATAGCTGCCGTTGTGGAGCATTTCAATATGCAGGTGCGGAGTGAGCGAGCTCTCGATGTCGGCGGTATTGCCGATAGTGCCGATGAGGTCACCGCTGACGAGGGTATCTCCCTTCTGCACTGAGAGAGCCTGCGAGAGTCCGCAATAGCGCGACACGTAGCCGTTATGGTGGTCGACTGTTACCGTAACTCCCCAGAGCGGGTCATTATCGACGGAGGTCACCTCACCGGCAGAGACCGAGTAAACGTCCGAGCCTACCTCAGCGGCGATGTCGGTGCCGTTATGAGTTGCCCATGTGCCGGTAGTTTCGTTGCGGACGAGCTCGCCGCGGCTGAAATCGGTGATGATGCTGCTGATGTCATCGAGCGGCGGCTTGGGGTCAGCGAGCTTGGCGGCGGCGGTCTCTTCGGCGGCAGGAGCTTCCTCCTGAGCGGGCGGCTCGTCTATCTGTATGTCAGCGGCGGGCAGAGTTGCCGGCGGAGCGGCTGTAACGGCGCGTGTAGTTACCGGAGCGACTGTTACCCTGTAAGTTGCGGCAGTCACCTTCGGCACGTTAGTCTCGCGCTTGGCTACCGGCTTTTCCGGAGCCGATACCTCGGCTTTTTCTGCGATATCTCGGGTCATTTTTTCGCTCTGTCCGTAGGCGAAGTAGCAGGCTGAGCCTATCATTACCGCGCTTATTCCGAGAGCGGCGTAAAATCCTTTTGAACCTTTTCTGTTATCTGAAAATAAATTTTTTTTCACGTATAACACCTCCGAGGGTATTATTAACGCAAAACTGGAAAATATTCAGCATTAAATTTCAAAATCTGTCAGAGCCGGAAAAACGTGTGGAAATGCATAATAAACCAACAAAAGCCAGTGCAATGCACTGGCTTTTTGCATGAGCGGTTCAGCGGGTCTTGGCGGATAAAACTGCTTCTGAATACATGATAACTCCCGCAGAAGCGTTGGGGTGGATATGGTCGAGCAGGTATTTCCTCTCCGGAGCGACAGAAAGAGCCGCGCGGATATTCTCATTTGCATTGATATACATCAGGGACTTTTCCTTGCAGTATTTTTCAAGCTCGGCGGAGTATTCGTTGTTCAGCTCGGTTTTTTCCGTGAATGTCAGGTCGCAGTAGGGGTCGCCGTCGGTGGAATACCACGGAGCTATAAACACGAACTTCGCATTTGGCGACTTAGCGCTGAGCTTGTCTTTAAGGCTGTCGAGCTCAGAGGTGAAGCTTTCGGCTGTCATTGCACATATCGCCTTGTCACGGTAGCGGACGTCGTTTGTTCCGAGAGCGATAACGTACAGTCCGGCTTGGGGGATATCGTCCGCGTGTTTTGTCATATATGAAGCGGTACAGCCGCCCTTGGAATAATTCGTTATCTCCTTGTCGGGGAAGAGCTCCTCGATCGGCTCATACCACGGACAGCCGCCGTTTTTTGTACCCTCGGTAACGCTGTCGCCGACGAAGCAGATGCTTTCCGCCTTGTTCATTTCCTGATAGAGCGCGTTCTTCTTCATCTCGTCCGTGAGCGCGAGTCCGGTCGCCTTCGAGCGGATAAAGCCTTCCTCGTTGAAGTAGTAGCGCTCGGTTACGGAGGTTATATCCATTTCGTGACCGAAAACGACTCTTGTCGTGATGCCGTGAGCGTTGGCGGCGCGGTCGATATCGTCGGTGGTGAGCTGTCTGCGAAGCTCGGTATCGTTCATTATCTCGTAGACGGGAACGGCGCGGAAATTGCCGTCGGACGGCGCATATGTATAGAGCGGGACAATGCTTCCGCCGATGACTTTTTTTGTATCACGGTCGATGTAAACGTCGGTGAGCATACTTGTGTCGCCCTGTTCCTCGCGGTAGATATTTGCGAAATTGCCGGGACAGTAAGCCGTGAAGACGGTTCTGCCGTTGTATTCCTCGACAAGTGCAGGCTCGACTGCGTGGGGGTGGTCGCCGAGTATGATATCGGCGCCGTTTTCCTTGAAGATATCGAACCAGACCTGCTGTTCCTCGTCGGTGCCGTTGGAGAACTGCGTGCCTATATGCGGGAGAACGACAATAAGGTCAGGCGAGAGAGCTTTCGCGGCTTTGAAGTCCTCCTCGACGTTCTGTCTGAGCATCTCGAACTGCTCGCCCTCGGTGCCGTATATGACGGAGGTTAGGTAAGAAAGTCTTCCGTCTGCGAGCTTTTTGCTGTCGAAAAAGTTGCTTCCGTAGGTGTAAGAGAGGAATGCGAGCTTTAGTCCCTCACATTCTACGAGCTTAACGCGGTTGTTTTTCTTGTCCTGCTCGCTCTTGTACGAGCCGGTATGGTCGAGCTTTATCTTATCAAGTATATCTATCGTCCTGAGAGCGCCCTCCTCGCCCTTGTCGAGAAGGTGATTGTTTGCGGTGGTGACGAGGTCGAAGCCTGCATTTTTCACTGCCGAGGCGAATTCATCGGGGAAATTGAGCCTGAGCTCTTTTCCGTCGTCGAAATTGCTTGTCGTGTAGCCGGCTTCCTTTCCAGCCATGGGACCTTCAAAAACGCCGACAGCGAGGTCAGCCGAGGAGATATACGGCTCGGCGTATTCAAAGACTTCCGAGAAGTCGTATCCGCTGCCGTTGAAGCCTCTTTTTACCTGATCCTCAAGGAGAATGAGGTCTCCGGCGAAGGTTATCCTGAAAGCGTTGTCGAATCCGGCTTTCTGCTCGCCGGTCATCACGGGGAAGATGATATCGTCGTCGTCATTTTCGTCTGCATTGTCGTACAGCTCGTCAGCTCCGCCGTTTTTCAGCTCGTCGAGCGAGAAGCCCTTGTACGAGGTTATCAGCACGGAGACTATGAATCCAAGCGATACGCACAGTGCTGCAAGCTTTGCAAATGAGAATTTTTTATCGTCAGAGGTAAAGACAGCCACTCCTGCCGCGAGGAACCTGTTCATATATTTTGCAACGAGGTCGTTTCCGAATATAACGCACATGATCAATGCTGCGGCAACAGAAACGAGTATTTTCGCTGTTACGGAAAGGCTTTCCATATGGTCGCTCAATAGGAGAGTGAACGGTCGGTGGAGTATGAATATCCACAGGGAATTACGTCCGAACGTGGAAAGAAGAGGTATCTTCCTGTCGGTCGAAAGGCATCTCAGCGCATATATAATGAGGAATGCGATGAGGTAGAGAACTATCCTTCCGAAGGCGTCCATAGGCTCGACGTAGGCTGACATCTGGAGAGCGAGGTCAGTGTATTTGAAATAGCTGTACGCACAAAACGCCATTGTACCTGCTGCGAGAAGGGCTCCGATACCGGTAAGGGCTCGTTTCATGTACGGCTTGTTTTTCAGTTCGTCGCTCTTTTCGGAGCTTAGCTGATATCCGAACATATAAAAAGGATAGAAGCAGATGATTCTTGCGGCTGCGAAGTTGTTGTCTATCGAAGGATAAAAGCCTGCGAACAGAGCTATTACAAACAAGATGAGCTTTATCTCTTTGAATCTGGCAATGTAGCGCGTTGTGAGCCTCCACGCTATCAGAGCTAAAAGATACCAGTATGAATACATCGGCTGCAGCAGAGAATCGAATCCGAAGATGAAGCCCATGATGCTGTTGAATATGAAGTACAGGAACACGAGCCTGATAATGCTCTCGAATCTGCACGAGCGTTCACTTTTGCCGAAATAGCCCGATACAAAGACGAATGCGGGCATATGGAACATATAGATGCAGTCGACTATCGAATCTATAGCAGTGGAACCCTCCTGAAAATTGAAGAGGATATGCGCGAAAACAACAAGGAGCATCAGAAATCCCTTGATGTTATCCCAGTACAGACTGCGGGTATTCTTTACTGATGTATTCATAGTTTTTTCTCCTACTTAAATATAGCATAATTGTAACATATAAAGCGATATATGTCAATCTGTGAAGCTTGACAAACCTGCCGTGCTGCGATATTATAAATGTATTGCTGAAATTTTTTTATTTTTTCTGTGACATTTCCGATGCTCGTGCGTCTTATATATGAAAGGAGGGAGAGCCATGGAGGACTTTGAAGCGGTATTCCGCGCATATTACGACGATGTGTTCAGGTTTCTGCGCGGACTTACTGCAAGCGAGAACCTCGCCGAAGAGCTGACTCAGGAAACGTTTTTCCGCGCCTTCCGCTCGATAGAGCAGTACCGCGGCGAATCAGAGCTCCGCGTATGGCTCTGCTCCATTGCGCGGAATCTGTACTACTCGCACTGCCGCAAGGAAAAGCACCTGACGGGCGATGAAGTCCCCGGAGACTATGCTGCCGACGGGGCTGACCTCACCGACCTCATCGCTGACAAGGAGCTCGCATTTCAGCTGCATAAGGTGCTGCATACCATGCGTGAGCCGTATAAGGAGGTGTTCTCGCTCAGGGTGTTCGGAGAGCTCTCTTTCAGCGAGATAGGAGCTCTTTTCGACAAGAGCGGGCACTGGGCGTGCGTGACTTTTCACCGTGCGAAATCAATGATACATGACCAGATAAAGGAGGGAGAGAAATGAGATTACCGTGTGAGGTAGTGCGTGACCTGCTTCCGCTCTACGCGGAAAACATGGTCAGCGACAAGAGCCGCGAGCTGACTGAGGAGCATCTTGCGGAGTGCAGCTCGTGCCGCGCAGAGCTTGAAGCGATGAATTCGCAGACTCCCGATGTGCAGTTCAGAATGGATACAGCGCAGGAATTCGCCAAATACGAAAAAAAGAAGAACCGCCGGCTCGGCTGGAAGATAGCAGGCATAACCGCCGGAGTAGTTGCCATGTACTTCATCGTACACATCGTGCTCATTCTTGGAGTAGTGGGCTTGCTTGTGGCAGACTATTCACTCGCAAAAAAGGAGGTCGATACTGACGTATCGCACTATTCCAGATATATGGGCGAGAATGCCGAGGAAAAATACCGCTCGAAATGGTGCATGGACGAGTCGATATTCCCCGAGAAGATTACGGACGATATGCAGGTGCAGGAGTACAAAATGGTCTATTACAATCCGTGGGATTCGCAGTTTCTAAGCTACCTGACCGTAACGTATTCAGATGAGGATTATGAGACTGAGCTCAGCCGCCTTGACGACTGCGGTATCACGCCGTATAAGGGCTACTACACTGTTACCGGATTTGCCGACGATTCCGACCCGATAGCGATGTATGCCGATGATTACAGCGGCTTTGTCTATGCTATCCATACTCCGGGCAGGGAGAATACCATCACCTATGTCGAGCTGATATTCTGCAATTATTTCTACGACCTCGACTACAAGGAGTATATACCGGAAGAGTATCTGCCGCTCGGATTCGACGCGACTATGGATAATCCCTACCAGAAACAGGAACTGGAAAAGTCCTGAGCTCATGCTTTCCGGAGAAAGAACGATGAATAAGCCAGTGCATTTCACATTGCACTGGCTTAAAATATATTTTGAAAAACGCTCTGAATGTGGAATATTTTATGGTATAAAAATATTATTACAATGCTGATAATATAATTGAACAGTACTTTTAGTATATACTTTTTGTGAAAAGGCGGTGGAATTATTCCTTTTGTAATATTTTGTGAGCTATATTGAATGGAAACACTATGATATTTTTGTGGAAAGCGACAAAAAATAGCATTGATTTGTGATTGCATAATTTTACCGCTTGCTTTTTTTAGCTTCTGAGGTTATAATAATATTATACTCATTGTGCAATAAAAATAAAATGATAATTAGTAAAAAATATTGAGAATATAGATAACATTGAAAAAGTATGCGCTTATGCGCGGAATAAACAAGAGTTTTTTACTTGCCGGCGGTGATTCTGATATTATCCGTGTGAGGATAGGTCTTTGATACGGGAATACGTCCGGCAGAAAAACATATTCTTGTGTGTAGAGGTATAGGATTATTACTTTGTAAGTATCGGAGGGTGGAACGATGCAAGCAACCAATGTGAATGTTATCAGAAATAATTCGGAGGGAGAAGTGATAAAGGATATGTTTGAAATAAAACGTGCAAATGAAATCCTTCTCTCTGAAAATGACGTAACTCAGGAGGTCCTTGACAAACTTGAAAAAGGTGAAGAGCCTAAGCCTACACTTCCCGGAAAGTCAGGCGTTACAGAGTATCCGATACTCAATTTCGATGACCGTGCGCTCAGCCTTCTTCATTTGGGCGTATCAAATACTCTGAAGCATACCAAGGTCAAGCCGAGGGGCGGAAAGGGATTCGAGTTTGCCAAGCGCGCATTCGATATCGTGGCTTCAGCAGGAGCTCTGACAGTCCTTGCTCTGCCTATCGGAGTAGTGGCTCTTATCATTTATCTGGACGATAAGGGAAATCCGTTCTTTTCGCAGGTGCGTCTCACCAAGGACGGCAAGCCCTTCAAGATGTACAAGCTGCGCTCGATGTGTATGGACGCAGAGGCAAGATTCGCTGAAGTTCAGAAGGAAAACCAGTCCGACGGACTTGCTTTCAAGAGCGATGACGACCCGCGAGTTACTCGTATAGGCAAGTTTATACGTAAAACATCAATAGATGAACTGCCGCAGTTTTTCAATGTTTTGAGAGGTGATATGTCCATTATCGGACCGAGACCGCCTCTTCCGAGAGAAGTGGTTCTTTATACTCCTGAGCAGATGGACAGACTTCTTGTCAAGGGCGGACTTTCATGTATCTGCCAGACAGAAGGACGAAGCGACATGGAATTCGACAAATGGGTCGAGGGAGATGTACGCTACATAAAGACTCGCAGCGCGGGTCTTGACCTCAAGCTTATGTTCAAAACGGCGGCTGCAGTTATACTTCGCAAGGGAGCAAAGTGATTTTTAGCAGCACCATTTTATGGTGCTGCTTTTTGTTGTTATACGCATAATAAAAATGTTACCAGAAATACTAACCTCACAAAGCCAAAATGATTTTGGGCGGTTACAATGAAAATGGAATAAAACAATGCGGAGACTGCGGAAGTGGTCTCCGTTTTTATCAACGATGCAAAAAGCGGCTGCAGGGAAAGCTCCTTGCAGCCGCTTTATTATGCATTATGATACAGGCTCAGTCCTCGAGATAGAGCTCCTTCAGCTTTGCGAAGTCCTCGTCTGTAAGACCTGCCTTTTCGCGGAGGAATCCCTTTACAGAGCCGTACTGCTTTGTAAAGTAGTCAATGTTCTCCTCCATGAGCTCCGGATATACAGCAGCGCTGTAGATGATGTTGTAGCGGAGCTCGGGGTCGTCTGTGTACTCCTCAGCAGCCGCAGTAACTTCCTCTATCTGCTTTGCATTTGCAGTGTTTGTCATCATGTAATCCTGCATGATGATATCCTTGTCGAAATCGAGAGCAGAGAGCAGGAGCATGGAAACTATACCTGTTCTGTCCTTGCCGCCTGCGCAGTGGAAGAGTATTGCAGCGTCCTCGGGCTTGTTGAGGAATATCTCGAATGCGTCACGGAAGTAGCCGGCAGCTTCGTCGGTCTTAAAATACTCAACAGCATTGTGAGCGTTGACAATACCGTTTTCTGCCTGGAATATAGTCAGAGCGATGCTTCCGCCGGGTTTGACCGCATTGCGTGAGAGCTCCTGAAGCTTTGCAAACTTCTCGGGGTCATTGGAGAATACCTCCGCAGCCCTTGCCTTTGACGGAGCCATGGGGATATTATGGTGAGCGATGCCCTCTATTTCCCTGTCGGTCGTGTTGGGATTGAGCTCGCGCTCATAGCGGAAGTCCATTATATCGGAAACCTTGTATTTCTCCTGTAAAGCCTTGATGCCGTCGTCTGTGATGTGTGCAAGGCTGCCTGTACGGAGCAGAACATTCTGCTTGATAGCTCTTCCCTCGGTGTTTATATAACCGCCGAGCTGACGAGCATTTGAAACGCCTGTAACATCGCGGAGTGCCTGCTTGTTATAGTCGAGCACCTGTGAAGGCTTGGGGTCTGTAGCAGGTTCAGTCGTTTTCTCCTGAGCGGGGATCTCGTACTTAGCCTTGAGAGTGAGAGTTTCGTTCTTGCTGTCGTACTTGAATTCTGTCTTTACGGTGAGCTCCTTTGCGTCAGCAGCACTTGCGGCTGTATCGAAGCTGTGGAATGAAAGGGAACCGATGAGAACAGCAGTTATCATCAGTGAGAATATCTGTTTGCTTTTCTTTGACTTGAAAGCAAGGATAACAGCGATACCGCCAACAGCAATAATGAGCACAGGCGGATACACGCCGGTCTTCGGGCTGTCTGAACCGTTTTTGACAACAGGCTTTGCAGAAACGGTGTATTTCTTTGTCTCGTTAGCAGACAGCTTGACGCTGTATTTCTCGTTTTCAGTGAACTCGAATTTGTCCGGCAGGCTCGCCTGTATCGAGACCTCATCTATCGCGTTGCCGCTCTCGTTCGATACGGAAACGTCGAATTTGAGCTTGTCTCCCTGCGAATACGAATCCTTGTCAGCCTTGACGGTGATCTTGACAGGAGCCGTGTCCTCTGCGAAGGCTGCCATGCCGCACATTGCGGACAAGCACAGCATAACTGTGAAGATAACGGACACCAGTTTTGTGAACTTCTTCATGAATATTCCTCCATTATATTTTTTTGAACTGATAAACAGTCTAACCCTAAAATTATACCATATCGTTGGCAGAAAATCAAGCAGATGTATCGTTTAAAATATTTATTTTGGGTCGTTTGTGTTATCCTCGATCAAACTGAAATAAGCGCGTGCGCGGACAGTGCGCGAAGTATGACTACGACCTGCTGGTTTTCAGCCCTATGGTGAAGGTCTGCCACACCGACAAGGTCTATCTTAACGGAGAACTCAACATATTCAACCTCATCAACTATGACCTTGTGGACGGCGTACTTGTAGCGTCGCTGGAGCTGGTAGAGGATCAGGTATATACTGTTCTGGAGAAGCTCGAAGCCGACCTGCGCATGAAATGCCGTAAGCCCGTGGTGTCGCTCGACCTGCCTCTTGCCGACTATCCGACCTCCTTCACCGACGACAGGAAGGCTATCCGCAGCGTAGTGAAGCATCTCGTCAACGAGCACGGCTGCCGGAAGCTGTACATACTCACGGGTCAGAAGGACTACATTGTCTCGGAGGGACGCGCTGAGGCGTTCTGCGAGCAGATGAGAGCGGAGGGACTCGACGTATCTGAGGATAACGTATTCTACGGCAACTTCTGGTATACGGGCGGCGAGGAGTTCGCTGACCGCATACTCTCGGGCGAGGTCGAAATGCCCGAGGCGGTCGTCTGCGCGAACGACTTCATGGCTGTCGGACTTGCAAACCGCCTTATCAGCGGAGGCGTAAAGGTGCCCGGGCAGGTGCGCGTTACGGGCTACGACGCGACAAAGGAGGCTGTTTTTAATACGGTCAGTATCACGACATATAACCCCGATGTCTACGGCATGGGGCTCATGGAGTCAATATGCTGCATAAGGTCATAGAGCCTGACGCTCCGGAGGCTGAGGTCGACCTGCTGCCGCATTACGGTCTGTGTATCGGAGCAAGCTGCGGCTGCGGTCAGGACGCCGATGAGATACGTGCAATGCAGGGCAAGGGCATGAATCCTGACGAGAAGAAAAAGAACTCCGACGGCAGCCTGACGGTCAACGATATGCAGGGACTTCACGAGAGCTATATGTTTGAAATGCTGTCGGCGGTTCAGGACAAGGAAAAGATACTGGACACGATAACCGACGTAACGTACCTGCTTCAGCCGTATCGCCGCCTCTATCTCGTGCTGAGGAATGACTGGAGCGATACTGCGGAGCGCTGCGTGACGGGCTACCCCGAGACAATGCGCTGCGTGATGCGGTGTATCCCGCAGAACGACTCGGAGAGCGACGCTGAAAGGCGTTATGCCGCCGATTCCGGGGAGTACGAATTCCCGACGGAGCAGATGCTGCCCGCTCTCGATGAGGAGCGCAGCGAGCCCGTCACCTTCTATTTCCTGCCGTCGCATTTCAGCGACGACACGATTGGCTTTGCCGTCCTGCAAACCGCTATGGACGCCAAACGCTCGGCGGACGCTATCTCGACATTGTGGCTGAGAAACGTCAACAACTCGCTGCACATGATAAGAGTCGTGAGCAAGCTCATCGACTATTCGATACACGATTCCATGACGGGTCTGCTCAACCGCCGCGGCATGGAAATGATGTACAGCCGCCGCAGGGAGCGCATTGCTCCCGACGACAATATCATCGTATGGGTCATCGACATGGACGGGCTGAAATACATCAACGACCACTTCGGTCACGAGAGCGGTGACATCGGTATCATCACCATTGCGGAGGCTGTCCGTGCGATATCTGATAAGGACGATATATCAGTACGTACAGGCGGTGACGAGTTCGTAGTTGTTTCTGCGGGCAAGCTGACCGACAATGACGGTCGGGAGCGTATCAGCTCCTTCGAGCGCTTCCTTGCCGACAAGAACGCCTCGCAGAAAGGCAGACAGTTCGATATCACAGCAAGTATCGGCTATGTGTGCTTCCCCGCTTCTGAGATGGAGCAATTCGACGAAAAACTCAAGGAAGCCGACCGTCTCATGTACGAGTACAAGATCGCTCGCAAGAAGCAGCGCGGCGAATAAGATCAGCAGGCAGACCGTCGCTCATCTCGCAGGAGACTTCTTTTGCTTTTCTGAAATCCCAAAAGCTGTTAGAGATAACGTGCGATTTTAATTCGAGGCTGAAAAATATATCTTTACAAAATCAATAATTGCTGAAAAGAAAAAACATAACAAAACCATTTTTGTTTTACCGCATAATCCCACCAGATTCGGAAATACTAACCTCGCAAAGTCAACTGATTTTGGGAGGTTATATTTTTATGAAAGCAACAGGAATAGTAAGACGGATAGACGACCT
>DEDQ01000073.1:42447-43436 GCA_002350065.1 Ruminococcus flavefaciens | reverse complement strand
TGGCTCCACGCAATGGAAGTGGGCCAGATGATAACCATAAGAGGCCCCTACGGCAATGCTTTCCCGGTAGAGACAGAGCTCAAGGGCAAGGACCTGCTCTTCATCGCCGGCGGTATCGGACTTGCACCTCTCCGCTCGGTAATAAACTATGTCCGTGACAACAGAGCCAACTACGGCGATGTCCAGATAGTATACGGCTCCCGTTCAAAGGACGACCTTGTTGACTACAAGGAGATAATCGACGAGTGGATGACAGATGAGGGCATCGAGGTCAACCTCACTATCGACAATGCCCAGGAGGGCTGGGACGGTCATGTAGGATTCGTTCCCAACTATGTCAAGGAGCTTGACCCTTCCATAAACAAGACAGTACTTATCTGCGGACCTCCGATAATGATAAAGTTCACACTCGCAGGTCTGAAGGAGCTGGGCTTCAAGGAGACTCAGGTATACACCACCATGGAGCTCCGCATGAAGTGCGGCGTAGGAAAATGCGGACGCTGCAACATCGGAAACAAGTATGTCTGCAAGGACGGCCCTGTATTCCGTTTCGACCAGCTTGATGAGCTGCCGGATGAATATTGATGACAAGGAGCTAAGGTTATGGAAAATATGATAAATGTTTACCTGTTTGGCAAGAAGTATCAGGTGCCGGCAGGACTTACTATAATGACAGCAATGGAATATGCCGGCTATGAGCTGGTAAGAGGCTGCGGATGCAGAAACGGATTCTGCGGAGCCTGCGCTACTATCTACAGGATAAAGGGTGAATCAGAGCTCCACGGATGTCTTGCCTGTCAGACAGAGGTACAGGAGAATATGTATGTGGCAACTCTGCCCTTCTTCCCCCTTGAAAAGAGAGTATACAGCATAGAGGAGATCAAGCCTGACCAGCAGGTCATGATGCAGCTCTATCCTGAGATATATGCCTGTGTAGGCTGCAATGCCTGTACAAAGGCCTGCACTCAGGAGCTGAACGTTATGCAGTA
>DEDQ01000073.1:37602-42401 GCA_002350065.1 Ruminococcus flavefaciens | reverse complement strand
GAGGAGAGCTTTGACTGCGTAATGTGCGGAGTATGTTCCTCACGCTGTCCCGCAGGCATCTCACATCCTCAGGTAGCAATGCTTGCAAGAAGACTCAACGGAAAGTACATCGCTCCGGAATGTCAGCACCTTTCAGACCGTGTAAACGAGGTCAACGAGGGTATCTTCAATGAGAAGATAGCCGAGCTCATGTCAAAGGCTGTTGATAACGTTCAGGAGCTGAAGGATATGTACAACAACAGAGAGATCGAGAAGTAAGGGGGAGCAGAAATGTATAAGATCGAAAAACTCAACGAGCTTGCAAAGGTAGTCGCAGCACACAGAGCTGAGAACGCTGCTATGGAGCCGAGAAGAATGACTGCCGAGGAGAAGGATGACCTTCTCGCACATTTCCACCCCGACTATAAGCGGGACGAGTTCACAGTGCTCTCCGCAGGTGTGAACAAGGGCGATAAGGTCCCCACACAGCTTGCAGAGCTCTTACAGGGCAAGAGCCGCATTTCCGCAGGAGATGTAGACCTCACAAAGCCTGACTATGAGACAGATGTGCTCATCATAGGCGGCGGAGGAGCAGGTGCATCCGCAGCTATCGAGGCTGACGAGGCCGGAGTAAAGACAATGATCGTCACAAAGCTCCGTATAGGCGACGCAAACACAATGATGGCAGAGGGCGGCATCCAGGCTGCTGACAAGCCCAACGATTCTCCGGCTATACACTTCCTTGACGCTTTCGGCGGCGGACATTTCGCAGCAAAGCCTGAGCTTGTAGCAAAGCTGGTAACAAAGGCTCCTGAGGCTATCCAGTGGCTCAACAAGCTGGGTGTAGAGTTCGATAAGGAAGAGGACGGAACGATGGTCACCACTCACGGCGGCGGTACCTCCCGCAAGCGTATGCACGCAGCAAAGGACTATTCCGGTGCTGAGATCATGCGTACTCTCCGTGACGAAGTAATAAACAGAGGCATCCCGGTAGTTGACTTCACAGCAGCTATCGAGATAATCCTTGATGCAAACGGCAAGGCAGCCGGTGCAGTCCTCATGAACATGGAGACAAAGGAGCTCCTGGTGGCAAAGGCAAAGACAGTCATCATCGCAACAGGCGGTGCAGGACGTCTTCACTATCAGGGATTCCCCACATCCAACCACTACGGTGCAACAGCCGACGGACTTATCCTGGGCTACAGAGTAGGCGCAAAGCTGCTCTATGCTGACACTCTTCAGTATCACCCCACAGGTACAGGCTATCCAGAGCAGATATTCGGCGCCCTCGTAACAGAGAAGGTGCGTTCTCTCGGAGCAAAGCTGGTAAATATCGACGGTGAGGTATTCATGCATCCTCTTGAGACCCGTGATGTAACAGCAGCATCTATAATCCGTGAGTGTACAGCCCGTGACAAGGGTATCGAGACAAACCTCGGAAAGGCTATCTGGCTGGATACACCTATGATAGAGCTTATCCACGGCGAGGGAACTATCGAGAAGCGTATCCCTGCAATGATGAGAATGTTCGGCAAGTACGGCATCGACATCCGCAAGGAGCCTATCCTCGTTTATCCTACACTTCACTACCAGAACGGCGGACTTGACATCACAGACGACTGTGCAACAGGTGTTGAGAACCTCTACGCAGCCGGAGAGGTTGCCGGAGGTATCCACGGCAGAAACAGACTCATGGGCAACTCCCTCCTTGACGTTATCGTATTCGGCAGAAATGCCGGTATCTACGCAGCAGCCAAGGCAAAGGAGACTGCTGAACCTACAGGACTTACCCTTGAGCACATCGAGAAGTTCAACAATGAGCTTGCATCTGCCGGAGTAGCAGGAGAGACAGCATCACCGATGCTCCTTCCCCACTACGCAAGAAGAGCAAAGTAATAGATATTCCGGGACGCTGATGCGTCCCGAAATCATGTTATATCAGAAAGATTGAGTGATAGATAATGGAATTATTTGACGGTATACTTACCATAAAGAGCGTGACTTTCCTTATGTTTTCAGTCCTGGGCATTGCTGCACTCGGCTATATACTGGGAAGAGTCACGATAAAGGGCATCTCACTGGGAACAGCGGGAGTGTTCCTTGTGGCACTTCTTTTCGGATGCATTTTCCATGAGGAGCTTACCGGACAGCTTGTGACAAACATTACGGACAAGACAACAGGTGATATAGTTGACAAAGTATCATTCGTGGACTCTGCACTAAAGATAGTAGATAACATCGGTCTCATACTCTTTGTTACAGCCGTAGGATTCATTGCAGGACCGAACTTCTTCGGGAACTTCAAAAAGAACTTCAAGTCCTACGTAGTACTGGCAGTGATAATCATATTCAGCGGCGGACTTGCCTGTGCAGGCTGCATAGCTGTCGGACGCAGCTTCACAGACCTTGACAGCAGTGAATTCACAGCGCTTATGACAGGTATTCTCTCCGGAGCACTGACAAGTACTCCTGGATTCTCCGCAGCTAAGGACGCAGCTCCTGACTATCAGAGTGCAGTATCAGTGGGCTACGGAATAGCCTATATCTTCGGTGTGCTTGGAGTAGTGCTCTTTGTACAGATAATCCCGAAAATACTTGGTGCCGATATGAGCAAGGAGCGTCAGCTCCTCAGAGCTGCTGATACAAAGAGCGACAAGAAGTCAGCTCCCGGCAAGCTGATAGAAATGGATGATTTCGGCATCATGCCCTTTGCACTGGCGGCTGTTATCGGAATCTTCATCGGCTCTATAAAATTCAAGAACTTCTCACTTTCCACCACCGGCGGATGCCTGCTCGTTTCTCTCATCTTCGGACATTTCGGACGTATCGGCAAGATAAATATCATGCCTAAGAATACGACGCTGAAGGTTTTCCGTGAGCTGGGACTGATGTTCTTCCTTATCGGCGCAGGTGTCTCCGGCGGAGCGAAGTTTGCCGAGTACTTCAAGGCAGTATACTTCATCTACGGCATCATCATGACACTTGTACCCATGATAATCGGCTTCCTGTTTGCGAAGTACGTGCTGAAGCTCAGTCTGCTGAACAATCTGGGTTCTATCACCGGAGGTATGACCTCCACACCTGCACTGGGTACACTTATCAGCACCGCAGGTACAGAGGATGTAGCCTCAGCCTATGCGGCTACCTATCCTGTAGCTCTCATATCTGTTGTACTCGTATCGCAGTTTTTGATAATGTTATTCTGATAAAGAGGCCGTTCCCGCAGAGGAACGGCCATTTATTGCGAACTTGTACGATATTGCTTGACAAAACGCAATGTGTAGGATATAATGTTGGTATATGATATATTGGGGGAATTTAATATGACTATGACGAGAAAGCGAACTCTTTTCAGGAGGATATTGCTGCTTGTCCTTGCGGGGGTAGGGAGCTTTGCCCTGCTGACGGTCTGTGGCATTTACTTTTACCTGTACCGGTTCGGTTATGGTTTAAGGGAACTGCCGAAAACACTTGCAGTATTCTGTCATCTCAGCGATGGGTTCACCGTTGAGGAAAGGCAGTACGGTGACAGGGCGTACACCGTGTACATAGGCCGGAACGACTCAGAGCACTACACAGACCTAATGGAGGAGAAGGGGTACGAGGAGACAGACCGCAGAGGTGCAGTAGGGGTATACAGCATACCTGCGGAGGGCTCAGACACGTCCTTTTCGATAGCTGAGACTCTGGAATGGTGTTTCTGGTTCAGACTCTACGAGATAGACAATGGCTACCGGATAGAGGATTTTGAATAAAAAACGACTGCTGTCCATAACGGGCAGCAGCTTTGTTGTATATGCACATAAATTTTGCTTAATTCTTGTTACATCCTACAAAGACAGTTTGATTATCGTCTTTTTTTCCTTTTAAAATCACTATTTATTGCAGAACGAAAAAAGTTCTGGAAGAATGGAGGGAATATCATGAAAAGAATAACAGCACTTATTTTATCACTTGCATTTTTAGTCAGCACAGGCTCATGTGCAGCCGGAGGGAAGAGCAGCTCTGCAAGCGGTGATGCCTCAGCGATGACAGAGGAGCTTTCCGCACCTGAGAAGCTGACGAATCACATGACAGANNACAGAGAACGAGCGGAGCAAAATATCAGTGGGAGAGCTCACAGTCTTTGAGCATGAGCAGAAAGAACAGGAACCCATAGTCCCCACGGACGGTGTCTATCTTGAGCTCTGGACTTATGATGACAGCCTTGCGGATTACAAAAAATATTACGATGAGAGCCCTGAAGATTTTGACGGTATGTCCTTCGAGGAGGCCGTCAAATACAACGATAAATTTTTTAAAGAGTTTCACGGAGGATTTATCGACGGAGAAATGGTCTTTACATTTGGTCTTGATCCGATCATCGGATACGACGGCGGAGAGCTCACGATAGATGCACCGCTGCCTGTGTACACCATGACGGATGACGGAGAAAATTTCTATTATGTTGATGCGTATAAAAACAAGGTCCCCGAAGAAGAGGCTGTCGAAAGACTGACCAAGTATTATAATGAGCAGCCAAAGATCACATTTGAGAGCTTTGAAGAGTTCAAGCCCTATATCAAGGAGTGTATAGACCTCAATATAGCTCTTTATCCTATGGAGAACCTGGAATATGAAGATGTATACAGAAAAGAATCCTATGATGAAGTTATAGAGCTTTGGGAGGCAGTTATCGACAACAATTATAAAACTCTTCCTGCAGGAACATCGGAGAAATGGCAGGCGCAGTTTGATACTCCTGCGGAGGCCGTCTGGGAGATAGACCATGAGAAAGTCCAGGCTATAGCCCCATATGTAAAGGAGTACAACATCTACGA
>DEDQ01000073.1:24880-37492 GCA_002350065.1 Ruminococcus flavefaciens | reverse complement strand
TGTGCGGATATGCGTAAGTCAATGGAGGAGGGGAAGGCAGGAGACGTTATCCTGATAAGCATAGGCTACGATTATTCTATCAACGGAGCAGACGACACGAACCGTATAAAGTTTTTCTGTGACCGCTGTGAGGACTTCCTCAACTTCATCACTGACGACCTTATGCCCTACATGGGGGAGCAGTATAATATTGACTTCGGAGATTCCACGTTCTTCGGCCACTCACTTGGCGGTACCTTTGCACATTATGCAGTATTCAACTCAGACAGGTACGAGAATCAGCCCTTCAAAAACTATATCATAGGCAGTCCAGCCTTCTGGTCACCTGGATTCCTACCCTATACTGAGGGAGACGAGTTCAAGGATGAATACGGCTATTTTGACCGCAATGACAGCCTTGACAAGAACGTTTTCATCTGCGGAGGAGCTGACGAGGACCCTGTATATGAGGAATACTACGGCGAGAACGAGTCAACTCTTGAGGGCATAGCAAGTCTTATGAAGAGACTGGAGGAGCATGGAGTTACAACAGCCGAGAGCAAGTTATACCCTGATTCCGAGCACTACCAGTTCATTCCTGAGATGCTTGTGGAGATGCTGGAGAAGTACTATCCCGCAGAGAAAATGAAATAAAAAGAGGGGAGACCTTATGCGGTCTCCCCTTGCTTATAGCAGTCTTATTCAGCTTTGATTCCGTAAGTATTTCTGTATTCCAGCATTTTGTCGAGATATTCCTTGCCGGGAACGATGTCGTTCTTTATAGCCTCGATGATGTCCTCCATAGTTACGATAGGGTAAACAGTAACGCCGAAGTCACGCTTTACCTCCTGAACTGCTGAGAGCTCGCCGGTACCTTTTTCCATACGGTCAACAGTGATGACCATACCGGTAACGTCAACATCAGCAGCACTTTTCAGCTTGGGCATTGACTCACGGAGAGCCTTGCCTGAGGTCATAACATCGTCAATGATAACGACCTTCTCGCCGTCTGTGAGAGTCTTGCCGACGAACATACCGCCCTCGCCGTGGTCCTTGGCTTCTTTACGGTCAAAGCAGTAGGAAACGTCGATACCGAACTTGTTGCTGAGTGCAACAACGGCGGAAACAGCCAGCGGGATGCCCTTGTATGCAGGTCCGAAAAGAGTCTCGACAGGGATGTTGTTCTCGTGGATACACTCGGCATAGTACTCGCCCAGCTTAGCGAGCTGAGCACCGGTCTTATAGTTTCCGCAGTTGATGAAGTAGGGAGCCTTTCTGCCGCTTTTCAGCGTGAATTCGCCGAAAGTGAGAACTCCGCATTCAACCATGAATTTGATAAAGCTTTCTTTGTAAGTCATTGAGTTTACCTCCATTTATTTTACCGCATAAGCGGTTGTCATCAGAATATGTACCCGCATTCCGGACAGCGCGGATAGTCGATATCGAGCTCTGTATTGCACTCGGGACAGTGCTTGGTAGGGAGCTTGTCAATATTGTCGTCGATGTCGTAATCGTAGTCTTTGGTGAAGCCGACCTGTCTCACGCGGAAGAAAACTCCCGCAACGATACCGCAGTCCTGACAGAAGAAACCGGGAGTCTCGGTTTTGTCCGTCTCGGCAACGAGTTTATCGCCCTCATACCATTCGATCTCGGGATAAGCATAAGCGCTCATAGCTCCAACGCCATGGACAGAAACCTTGAATTTGCCTATTTTCATACGTTTTCCGCAGTTTCCGCATATCATAGAACTGACCTCCGTTCAAATGGTCTACGCTTAATTATACCATATATTTTGACATAAAGCAACATCTGATGTGAAAACTGTAATATGTAAAATAATAATATTTCCACAAAATATAAAAATGCACTTGAAAATTTCCGGCGGAGAGGGTATAATATTAAGGTACGTATTTATAAAAGAACGGTCTGCCATAAGGCAGCCATGAAAGCTTTGGAGATAAAATGGATAAAAAAAGAACAGTTCAGCGCGGCGGCAGGAAGAATGCAGGACGTCCGAAAGTAAGGTTCAATTTCGGCATTCTTATAAGTATTTTCCTGATATCATTCCTTGCCTGCTTCGGACTCTATATGACTGCCGCGAACATCAATGACGATTTTTTCAGCGACACTATTGCTGATACCGAAACCGAAAAGAAAGCGGATACTACTCAGCCGGCTTCTGCCGGTGAAACAGAAGGCGAGGAGGCGACTGAAGCTGCTCCTGCAGTGACTAATCCCGTACCGCAGTCGGCTGCGGCGGACGCTTCTTACTTTGAAAGCTGCTGCCTTATCACTGACCCCCTTCTCCTGCAAATGGGTGAGCTCGGAAGCATTCCGGCGCAGAATGTATTCGGCAATTCTCAGCTCAACGCTGTAAACTGCATGAATACCAAGGTCGAGAGCACATTCGGCACGGTCGCAGTGTATGACATAGTCAAGCTGAAAAAGCCTGCAAATGTCTATATCATGCTCGGAAACGACATCGGAACCGCCTCTCCTGACGAGATGATAGCAAGCTATACGACACTTGTGAACAACCTCCACGGAGCGCTTCCGGATACTAATATATATATAATGCAGATACCTCCCATGGATGCGGAGATAAACGACAAGGTCAACGAGTACAACAACCGACTGCTCGCAATGGCAAATACACTTGGAGTTTACTGCATAGATACGAATACAGCACTGAAAAATGAGACCGGAACTATCAAAAGTGAGTACTGGTCAGATGAGAGTCGTTCCCTTACAGAAGAGGGCTACAAAACTGTCTGCGGATACATTCTCACCCACACGGTATAAAAATCAAGACCACTATATATAGTGGTCTTTTCTATTCTGTTAACAAGATATGATATTGACAACGTAATATAGCCGAAAACTATAAATCAAACCTTTTTATTATGGAATGTTGCTAAAAACAGCCAACTTTCAACTGTTTCTATTGTTGCTAAGCACACTTGACATCGGGCTTGCTTTGCTTTATACTAATATAGAAGGACAAAAGACGAGACACTATATATTGTGATACAGGAGGTCATGCTGATGATAATCCATATTATTAAAAGAGACGGCAGAAAAGTCCCTTTTAATATTGAGAAGATCGCAAATGCGATATTCAGAGCTGCCCAGTCATGCGGCGGAACTGATTTTAATGTTGCTATGGAAACCGCTGCGGAGGTTTGTAAGATATACGAGGATGAGAATCCTTCAAAAGTCCCCAGCGTTGAAGAGATACAGGACCTCGTTGAAAAAGTCCTCATCGAAAAAGGACACGCAAAGACAGCTAAGGCTTATATTCTCTACCGTTACGAGCGCACACGCTCACGCGAGATGAAGACTAACCTGATGTGCGTACTCAACGAGCTCACGTTCAGCGCCGCTAAAGACAGCGATATCAAGCGTGAGAACGCGAACATCGACGGCGATACCGCAATGGGCACGATGCTCAAATACGGTTCCGTTTCAGCTAAGGAATACTATGGTATGTATGTTCTCGAGCCCAAGCACGCAAAGGCTCATCGTGAAGGTGATATACATATCCACGACCTTGATTTCTATACACTCACTACTACGTGTACTCAGATAGACCTCAAAAAGCTCTTTACGAACGGCTTTTCCACAGGTCACGGCTTCCTCAGAGAGCCAAACGACATCTCAAGCTACTCTGCTCTTGCCTGCATTGCTATCCAGTCCAACCAGAACGACCAGCACGGCGGTCAGAGTATCCCCACATTCGATTATGCAATGGCTGACGGCGTAAAGAAGACCTACGCCAGCCGCTATATCCAGAACGTTGCAAGAGCCCTTACTCTTATCGGCGGAGTCGAAGACGGAGACAACGCTGCAAAGGAGATAAAAAAGGAGATGCTCGAGACGTATGAGCTTCGTCCGACCCTTGCAAATGACAACGGCTACTCCGAGAAGGAGCTTGAGCTCCTCAAGAAGTATACCGGGGCTGAGACTGCTGAGAAGATACAGGAATTCTCACGCAAGAACGCCGAAAAAGAGACCGACAGAGCTACGTATCAGGCCATGGAGGCACTTATCCATAACCTCAATACCATGAACAGCCGTGCCGGTGCGCAGACTCCTTTCAGCTCAATAAATTACGGTACAGATACATCTCCCGAGGGCAGAATGGTCATCAAGAACGTTCTCCTCGCTCAGGAAGCAGGTCTCGGAAACGGCGAGACACCTATCTTCCCGATACACATATTCAAGATAAAGGACGGTATCAACTACAATCCTACNNGACCCGAACTATGACCTTTTCAAGCTCGCGTGCAGAGTTTCCGCAAAGAGACTCTTCCCGAACTTCTCATTCATCGACGCTCCCTATAATCTCCAGTATTATAAAGAGGGCAACCCTGATACCGAGATAGCTTACATGGGCTGTCGTACCCGTGTTATCGGCAACAATTACGACCCCAGCCGCGAGATAGTTACAGGCAGAGGAAATCTCAGCTTCACATCTATCAACCTCCCGAGACTTGCTATCAAGTCAGACCACAATGTCGGTCTCTTCTTCGACAAGCTCGACGAGATGATGGACCTCGCTATCGACCAGCTCATGCACCGCTTCCGCATTCAGTGCCAGAAGCGTGTAAGAAACTTCCCGTTCCTCATGGGACAGGGCATATGGATAGATTCTGACAAGCTTGGTCCCGACGATACTATCGAGGAAGTGCTCAAGCACGGCACTCTTTCAGTCGGCTTCATCGGACTTGCCGAGACTCTTAAAGCTCTCATCGGAGCTCACCACGGCGAAAGCGAAGAAGCCCGCGAGCTCGGACTTGAAATTGTCGGAGCAATGCGTAAGCGCCTCGATGAAGAGGCTAAGCGCACCGGTCTCAACTTCTCCCTCCTTGCAACTCCTGCCGAGGGACTTTCCGGACGTTTTGTCCGTATGGACGCTAAAAAATACGGCATAATCGAGGGCGTTACCGACCGTGATTACTATACAAACTCATTCCATGTTCCGGTTTACTATCCTATCAGCGCGTTCGAGAAGATAAAGATAGAGGCTCCCTACCACGAGCTTACAAATGCCGGTCACATCAGCTATATCGAGCTTGACGGCGACCCGCTCGAGAACCTCAACGCATTCGAGAAGATAGTACGCTGCATGAAGGAGTCAGGAATCGGCTACGGAGCTATCAACCACCCCGTTGACCGCGACCCCTGCTGCGGATACACAGGTATCATCGGCGATGTATGTCCCTGCTGCGGACGCAAGGAGCACTCGGACAACGTTGCATTTGACCGTATCCGTCGTATAACCGGCTACCTCGTAGGTACTCTTGACCGCTTCAATGATGGTAAACGTGCCGAGGAGCATGACCGCGTAAAACATAACGTGTAAGGTGATAAAATGAAGCTCAGGATCGCCGGAACAGTCAACGATTCGATAGTTGACGGACCCGGTATAAGATTTACGATATTCACTCAGGGCTGTCCTCACAACTGTAAGGGCTGCCACAATCCGCAGACTCACGACTTCGACGGCGGTGAGCTTGTGGATACCGATACACTGCTTGAAAAGATTAAGAGCAATCCTCTGCTGGACGGAGTAACGTTCAGCGGAGGCGAGCCTTTCTGTCAGGCGCAGACTCTTGCGGCTCTCGGAGCGGAGGTAAAAAAGCTCGGCATGAACGTTATAACCTACACCGGCTACACGTTCGAGCAGCTTTATAAAGACCGGGATAAAAACGGCTGGGAGGAGCTTCTTGCCGTGACGGACTACCTCATCGACGGACCCTTTATCCTTGAACAGAAGGATTGGGAGATAAAGTTCCGCGGAAGCAGCAACCAGCGATATATCGACTGTCAGGCAAGCCTGAAAGAGGGCAGGGCAGTTGAATGTGAACCATGAATAAAAGCGCGTCCATTGGCAAGCCGCCGGACGCGCTTTTTTGTGCAGTGATAAAAAGAACGGCACCGGGAGTATTCTCTCGGTGCCGAGTAGCTTTGCGTATCCGCCTTGCCGTCATATAGCGAATAAAACCCGCACGAAGCAGGTGGGTAAACGCCCTGAAGCTTCACGCTCCCTTCGTCCGCAAGCGGGAGGTCTGCAATCCACAGCAGGAGTCGAATTCCCTATTAAAAAGTGTTGGATTATAAAAACTATATTAACTCGAACAAGGCAGAATTCTTTATCTCTTGTATATATTATAACACATACAATTCAAAAAATCAATACCTTTTTTATGTAAATTTCAAAAAAATTTTATTCCTCATCTTCATCGTCATCGAAGCTGTTGAGAGCATCTTCTATCCTTTCAAGGAAGAAGGCAGATACGACTTCAAATTCGTCGTCATCATCTATGGAAGCGAGTATCTCCTCGCCGTCTTCCTCAATGGATTTGAGTATAACGAGGTCGCAGTCGGCATTGAGGTAGTCGTCATCCTCAGCTGCAGGGAGCATTGCGAAATACTGTTCTCCGCGGACTTCAGCTGCGTCGATGAGCTCGAACTGCTTTTTGTTTCCCTGGTCGTCGATGAGCTCGAAAAGCTCAGGGGTGTATTCGTTCATTTCAGACATAGTTATCTCCGTTCCGGCGGTTCGCCATTTGATATAATTATTATACACTATATCGCAGAAATTTGCAAGCGGAAAATTAACACAATTTCTTATTTGGTAAAATTGCATTATACAGCGAGTATTCATTTGGTGGATACGACGATTTTACCGGAAAATAGTGATAATTTAGTGAAATACTATTGACATTTACCAAAGGTTGTGGTAAACTAATAAACAAGGAAGAGGAGTAAAGAAAAACTACTCAAAGAGCTGAATTTACTTGGTCTGAGGTGTAAGCCTCAATGTAAATGAAAAAACGCGGAAAGGAGAGTGAGTCCGATGGAAGAGACGATATCATCACAGCGTGAAACCGGCGGACTTGCTGAGTGAACTGATCCCTTAAAGAGGGAATATAGGTCGCGTAAGACTTGTTCCATAGCATAGAAGCTACAAATAATATGATTGGTTCACAATGCAGACGCATTGCTGTAAATAAAACTGGTTTCATGACTAAGTTCGATTTGGATACAGGATTATCTGAAACTTCGACCATGAGTCTTTAGATATATTTGTATAAACTTTTTCCGAAAAAGGTTGAGTCCAATGAGAAGATAGAATACTACAGTCAGTAATTTAATATGGATCGTATGGTTCATGTAACTTCTGTCCGGAGGTACAGTCCAATGGAGTGAAATTTAAAAAAATTACTTGAAAGAATGTGGTACGATGAAAGATTTCAGGTATAATAAGAATCCTTAAATGAAATGGAGTGAGTCCCACAGGTAATTTAGCTAAGTGATGAAAGTCGCTTAATTTCACAACTGAATAGAATGCAAGCCCCGAAGGTCTCTCGGGGCTTTTCTGTATTATTTTGCCTCTGAAAGAAGCTTTTTCCTGTACATGAGAGCTGCCTGTTCCTGCTTGTTTTCGCCGAATTCGTAGTAAGTCCGGTCCTTGAGCGCATCTGGCAGATATTGCTGACGAACGTAATGATTCGGGAAATTGTGAGGATACAGGTAATGCTGTCCGACGATTTTAGCTCCCTTGCCGTCGAAGTGTTTATTCTGCAAATGACGCGGAAAATCAAGAGCATCACAGGACTTGACGTCCTCGAGAGCGGCGTCCATAGCCATTGCGGCACTGTTGGATTTAGGAGCAGTTGCCATGAGGATTATTGCTTCAGCGATAGGAAGCTTCGCTTCCGGCAGACCGAGCTGTAACGCGGAATCCACGCACGCTTTTACAATCGGGACAGCCATGGGGTAGGCGAGTCCGACGTCCTCGCTGGCGATGCAGAGCATACGCCTGCAAAGCGATATAATATCTCCTGCTTCGATGAGCCGCGCCGCATAGTGGAGGGCAGCATTCTCGTCCGAGCCGCGCACAGACTTGTGAAACGCCGAAAGAATGTCATAGTGCTGGTCTCCATCGCGGTCGTAGCGCATATTGCTGCGCTGAGCGAGAATTTCGAGCGAATCAGCAGTTATCGTGACAGTGCCGTCGGAGATTTCCCCGCACATAACAGCAAGCTCGGCAGTATTGATAGCTTTGCGGACGTCTCCTCCGCAGCTGAAAGCGATTTTTTCGATGATTTCATCAGTCACATTGACAGTGTAACCGTTTTCCTCAGAGAGAATCGAAAAAGCACGGTGTATAGCTGGTTTGAGCTGTTCAGCAGTGACGGGTTTGAACTCGAAAACTGTACTTCGGCTGATGACTGCGTTGAAAATAGCGAAGTACGGGTTCTCGGTCGTGGACGCAATAAGCGTGATATCGCCGTTTTCGATGTATTCAAGCAGGCTTTGCTGCTGCTTTTTGTTGAGGTACTGAATTTCGTCGAGGTAGAGCAGAATGCCGTTCTCGCTGCCGAATGTACCGATATCGGCGACAACGTCTTTGATGTCGGAGAGCGAAGCGTTCGTGCCGTTGAGCTTATACAGCGACATACCGCAGTTTTCGGCTATAATACGGGCAACGGTGGTCTTGCCGACTCCTGACGGACCGTAGAATATCATATTCGGAACGTTTCCGCTCTCGATAATGCGGCGGAGCGGCTTACCTTCAGCGAGAATATGCTCCTGACCGACAACATCAGCGAGAGTTTTTGGACGTATCTTATCAGCTAACGGTGCAGCCATTTACAAAGCCTCCTTCGTGAGAAACTTTTTATATATCATAGAAATATCGCCATATATCGACATTTTTCTTATTCCTGTATCAGAAAAGCCGAATTTTTCGTACAGACCGGATTGGTCAGTTGAAATATATAGAGCCTCATATCCGGATTTTTCAGCCATTCGGGAAGCGTGCTCGAGAAGCTTAGCGATATGATGATTTCCACGGTATTCAGGAAAAGTGTAGACAAAACCTACCCACGGACTCATATCGGTATCATGGATCTCGTCACGCTCGGCAAGAGTGCAGAATGAGAGCAGCGAATCGTTTTCGGTCATAAGAAGAACTTCTGTGGATTCGCCGCAAAGCTCTCTCAGCTTATTATTCCTGAGCAATTCGGCGAGGTACTGACCGGCTTTCCAGTCGCTTTTGCCGATTTTTTCTATCCACGAAAGCGGGGGATTATCTGCGTAAAATTGAATTATCTTCATAATTGTCCTCGGGTGGTTTAACAGTCCAGTAATATCGGCGGTTTGAAGCTGGAAAGTCGTCCATAACGCCGTGCTCGGGATCGTAGAAAGTTCCCTCGCAGTAGAGCGACCAGTGCCAGCATCGCGGAGTTTCAAGGCTGAGAAAGCAGAGCTCTGGCAGCTCGGTCTTGTTCTTTACTGCGATACGCTCATCTGAGACGGTAAATCCGGCATTTCTGAGTGTATTTTTCATCTCGCGCAAAGTAGTCTCGCGGTCGTTATCAAGGAGCTTGCATATATATTCAGCGGACGTACCGAGTATCATGGCGAGTACAGCCTGACCGCACTGGAGGTCGGTCGGCTCGTGTATATATTTTATTTCCATAGTATCAACCCATAGATCAACAGTGAGATATAGCCAAGTAAGGGCGTCAGAGCGATGTAGACCGCGAGTGATATCAAGATAGTCGCTGCCTTCTTTTCAAGAGAGCGGATACGTCTGAACCATTTGCAGGCGAAGAAAGCATCAAGCATAAGGCACACGAATGCAATAAAGCCAAATAGTATAACGCTGTCCATGAAGTCAGGGTCAACGGGCATTCCTGTCACATCATCAATATTCGATGAACGCATCAGCGTACCGATACAGGACAGCAAAAAAATCAGGAAATTACCTGATGCCAGACTGCACAGCACGGAATTGAAATACGCATAGGTTTTGTTTTCAGAAGCCGTTATTTCTTTCTGAATATCACACTCTGTCATAAATTCCTCCATAAAAACAGGGACGGACAGCTTGTCCGTCCCTGTTTATTATTCTTACTTGTAGAGCGGGAACTTTTCGCAGATAGCGTTTACGCCTGCACGGATCTCGTCAGCCTTGTTCTCGAAATCTGTAGCGCAGAGGTAGATGTACTCAGTGATCTTTTCCATTTCCTCAACGCCGAGACCTCTTGTAGTAACAGCAGGAGTACCGATTCTGATACCGCTTGTTACGAAAGGCTTTTCGGGGTCGTTGTGGATAGCATTCTTGTTAACTGTGATGTATACCTCGTCAAGTCTGTGCTCGAGCTCCTTACCTGTGATGTTGAAGGGACGGAGGTCAACGAGCATGAGGTGGTTATCTGTACCGCCGGAAACGAGGTTGAAGCCTCTCTTGAGGAGACCGTCAGCAAGTGCCTTTGCATTGGCAACGATTCTCTGCTGATAGTCCTTGAACTCGGGCTTGAGAGCCTCGCCGAAGCAAACAGCCTTAGCAGCGATAGTGTGCATCAGAGGACCTCCCTGAGTTCCGGGGAATATAGCGGAATTGATCTTCTTAGCGAGGAACTCGTTGTTTGTAAGGATAAGACCGCCTCTCGGTCCGCGGAGAGTCTTATGAGTTGTTGTAGTAACAATGTCAGCATAGGGAACAGGTGATTCGTGGCAGCCGGCAGCAACAAGACCTGCGATATGAGCCATATCTACCATGAGAAGAGCGCCGACAGCTCTTGCGATCTCTGAGAGACGCTTGAAATCAATAGCGCGGGGATAAGCAGAAGCACCTGCAACGATAAGACGGGGCTTTGTCTTGTTAGCAAGCTTGTAAAGCTCATCGTAGTTTATGGTCTCTGTCTCATCGTCAAGACCGTAAGAAACGAAGTTGAAGTATTTACCGGAAAGGTTAACAGGTGAACCGTGTGTGAGGTGACCGCCGTCTGCGAGGCTCATGCCGAGAACAGTGTCGCCTGGCTGGAGAAGAGCGAAGTAAACAGCAGTATTAGCCTGAGCGCCTGAGTGGGGCTGAACGTTAGCATACTTAGCGCCGAAGAGCTCGCAAGCTCTCTCGATAGCGATTTTCTCTACCTCGTCAACGCACTGACATCCGCCGTAGTATCTCTTTCCGGGATAACCCTCAGCGTACTTATTGGTAAGAACGCTTCCCATAGCAGCCATAACAGCGGGAGAAACGATATTCTCACTTGCGATGAGCTCGAGATTTCTCTGCTGACGAGCGAGCTCTTTGCCCATAGCTTCGCCGACGGCAGGATCGTAATTGGAAACGAAACCGATAGAATCCATAAGATCGTTATACATGATGATCATTCTCCTTAAAAGTAATTGCGAAATGCATTATAGAATAATTATACAACATTTCGAAAAATATTGCAATAGAAAAACAAAAATTATTTCTTTGCTTCCCATTCAGCAGAACCGCCTGTAGAAACTCTTGAATAGTAGAGGAGTATCTCTGTAGCGTCCTTGGAGTCGATAGTTCTGTTGTGGTCAACATTGCAGCGGCGTTTCTGGTCGCTCTTGAAGTTTGGAGATGCGCCGGTCGATAGGATAGAATAGAACGTCAGGACCTCAGAAGCGTCCAAGGAATTGACTTTTCCGTCCATATTTACATCACCGAGATAGGGATAATACTCGATAGTATACGTGTATATCGGTATCTTGCTGTCGATAGGGTAGACACTGACATCGGCTTTTGTACTGTTTGCGAAGGCTTCGTCAATGTTCTTGGGCTCGGTAGTGCAGAGCTCCTCTATATTGACTTTTTCTTCTTTAACCTTGAAGTTACCGGATTCGTCCTTCTCAGGGAGCTGAGTAAACGAGGTTATCGATACTTCGAGTCCGGTGAGGTCGATAGAGCCGGTTTTCAGCGCGTACTCGTTCTTTACAGGGGTGCTGTCAAGTGATATGGTACGCTTGGTATAAAGCGCATAAACGCTGATATCCTCAGTGATTTTTTCCGGGTAGGAGCTCCACGAGCCGAAACCTATTTCGGTATACTTGTCGATGTGACTGCTGAATACAGATGTATCAAAGCCGCTGAGGTCGAGCTTTTCGCCGTCATTGACTTTCACAGTTGAAACAGCCTTGCCGTCGAATCCGATGATAGTTACGGTATGGACTGTCGTTTCTTCAGCAAATGAGTGTGCCGGTACCGACGATGTCATAACTGCCGCAGAAAGAGCTGCGGCAAAGAGTTTATTCTTTAGCATCAGGGAGTTCCTTTCTTTCGTTTTCTCTGGCTCGTTTGTACTGCGCGGAGCGGAATTTATACGCAAGGTAAGCAGAAACAATCGAAACAGCAATAAAAATCAGCACTATCAGCGTTATGGCGAGCCATTCCGGTAACGGGGCAGTGCTGAATTTAGCATTAATTATCGGTGAGGTCATAGGGAATCTCCTCGTTTGAGAGTGCGAGCTCGATGACTTTTCCGTAGAAGCCGGCAGGATTGAGCATGATCTTCTCTCCGATGAGCTTAGCCTGTCCCATATCTGGAGCGAAAAGCTTCAGGTCCATGAGGTCGTTCTTGGTATCGAGACAGCGGATATGAGTATAGCAGCCGTTTTCTACGGGGATATACTCTATCTTTATCTCCTGCTCGAATTTAAGACGTGCGAAGTATCTCAGAGCCGCGAGCACGAGCTTGTCACGGTACGATTTCGGAGCATACTTTTTGAGCTCTCGCGCGCAGGCAACTCCCTTTGGCAGAAGCGTGTAGCAGTCGAGTCCGTGGTCGTCTTTTCCTTCGG
>DEDQ01000073.1:21757-24814 GCA_002350065.1 Ruminococcus flavefaciens | reverse complement strand
ATAACGATGTCGTAAAGGTGCTCCTTACCGACAGGGCGGTCTATCTTGTATATAAGGTAGCAGATAAGGATATTCAGCGTAGGAACATCTTTTATCTCAGTGTCAGCCATTTCTGACATTTTGAAAATGTTTTCATCGTGCATGAAATCACCTCAGCAGAAGCCCGGATAATCGAGCATATTAGAAAGCAGAGCTATGTTTACAGCAGATTCAACGCAGGGAACTATCCTCGGAACGATGCAGGTATCTCCGATACCTCCGAGCCCCTCATTTGCGAGCGGCTTGAATGCAACGTTGAGGACAATTGGCATACCTGATGATATACCGCCGAGAATGCCGCCGTGGTTGTTTGTCTTGGTGAGAACGTGACCGTGGTCGTCAACGTAGAAGTCGTCGTTATTCTGGCTTCCGAGCATTTTTGCGGTGCTGAAGCCTGCGCCGAATTCAAGTCCCTTAACGGCGGGAATGCCGAAGATAAGCTGAGCAATGTTGTTTTCGATGCCGTTGAAAACGGGAGCTCCCACACCTGCGGGAACGTTTACGGCAGCGCATTCAACGATGCCGCCGAGCGATTCGCCGGCTTCCTTGGCGTGAGCCATATCCTCGAGCATGAGCCAGCCCTTGCGGTCGTTTATAACAGGGAAATCCTTGTATCTCACACTGAGAACGGCATCACGGTCGAACTTGACCTTGTCGTAGGGATTATCCTTGATGTTATGTATCTGATAGATGTGAGCACCTGTAAATATACCGCGGCGTTCAAGAATCTGCGCACATACGGCTCCGGCGAAAACGAGCGGAGCGGTAAGGCGTTCGGACATATCCACGCGGCTTTTGACGTCGTTGTAGCCTCTGTAGCGGAGAGCGCCTGTGTAGTCAGCGTGTCCGGGCATGGCGAGGCGTGAAACGTTGGAGGTATCACTGTTGGGACGGGCGTCAACGTTCTGGATAAAAGCGCAGAGCGGTCCGCCGGAGGTCCTTTCGTTGAGGATACCTGACATAATGCGCGGGGTAGGGGTTCTTCTTGTATTTTCATCGCGGCACGACTTGGGAGTTCTTCTGTCCATGAAGCGGCGTATTTCATCAGCGTCGATAAATTCGCCGGGCGGGAGGTTATCAATGGTAACACCAATAGCAGGACCGTCGGTTTCGCCGAAGAATGAAACTGATATCCTGTTATTCCATATTGATGACATTTGCATTACCTCCAAGTCTGTTGTAATCTCTGAAGAAGTCAGGATACGATTTTTCGGCGGCTTCAGCGCCTCTTATTATGACCTCTCCGCGGCAGCCGAGAGCTGCAATAGCCGCTGCCATTACGATGCGGTGGTCGCCGAAGCTGTCGACCTCGCCGCTGGCAAGTCCGCCGGTCGGAGTTATCTCAAGTCCGTCGGGAGTTACTTTTACATTGCCGCCGAGCCTGTTGAGCATATCCGCACAAGCCGCAAGACGGTCGCTTTCCTTGATACGGAGACGCTCCGCATTGAAGATGACTGATTTTTCACTTCCGTAAGCACCGAGAACCGAAAGAATCGGCACAAGGTCGGGAATATCCGAGCAGTCCGCCGAATAGCCCTTAACAGAGCCGTTTTCAGTTGCATTAGCTATGATGTCGATGATAGCTTTGTCGCCCTGAGAGCTGTCCGGCAGGAGATTTCCTACCTCGACAGAAGAGCCGATAGCATTCGCAACATAGAAGAATGCAGCCTGCGAGTAATCTCCCTCGACCCTTTCATCGTGGGGGATATATTTCTGACCGCCCTTGACGAAGAAGGAGTTACCGCTTTCAGTTATCACTATTCCCGAACGTTTCAGGACATCGAGCGTTATATCGACGTATGGACGCGATTCAAGCCTTGATGTGAGCACTATCTCCGAGTCGCCGTCCGCGAGAGGGAGCGCAAAGAGGAGTCCGGTTATGAACTGCGAGGAGACATTACCCTCTATTTCGTATCTGCCTCCGGTAAGTCTGCCAGTAAGCTTATACGGCATGGAGTCGGTCACGAATCTGACGCCGTGCTTTGAGAGCTCGCGCTTGTAGATGTCGATAGGGCGCTCGGGGAGCCTGCCTTGCCCGCGGAAAATCGAATCCGCGCCGAGTGCAGCAGCTACGGGCATAACGAAACGGAGCGTAGAACCGCTTTCGCAGCAGTCGATATCAGCCTGTCCGCTGATTTTGCCGCTTATCCCGTGAACTGTGACCGAGTCGCCGTCTATGCTGAAATGAGCTCCGAGAGCTGTCATAGCGCCGATAGTAGCGTCGATATCTTTTGAGAAAGTCACGCCGCTCACGACTGAAACGCCGTCAGCGAGTGCCGCACAGATAAGAGCGCGGTGAGCGCAGCTTTTAGATGCGGGAATGTCGAGTCTGCCGTTGAGAACGGAGGGTTTGATAAGAACGTCCATGCATATCCTCCATGCTTTTATTGAAGTTACATATTTAAATTTATTATACCATATTGCAGGAGAGATGTCAAGGAATATCGAGCATAAAACGCCGTTATAATCATATAATATAAGCAGGGGAATATAAAAAAGGACGTTCCAAACGGAACGTCCTTAAATCTTGCATAGTTTCAGCTATTAGCCGAGCTCTGCGAAGTACTTGATAGTTCTTACCATCTGTGATGTGTAAGAATTCTCGTTGTCGTACCAAGAAACGACCTGAACCTCATAGAGGCCGTCGCCGATCTCGGAAACCATTGTCTGAGTAGCATCGAAGAGTGAACCGAATCTCATGCCGATAACGTCAGAAGAAACGATCTGATCCTCGTTGTAGCCGAATGACTCAGAAGCAGCAGCCTTCATAGCAGCGTTGATGCCTTCCTTAGTTACGTTAGCGCCCTTAACAACAGCTGTGAGGATTGTTGTAGAACCTGTAGGAACAGGAACACGCTGAGCAGAACCGATGAGCTTGCCGTTGAGCTCAGGGATTACAAGGCCGATAGCCTTAGCAGCACCTGTGCTGTTAGGAACGATGTTAGCAGCGCCAGCTCTTGCACGTCTGTAGTCGCCCTTTCTGTGAGGACCGTCGAGGATCATCTGATCGCCTGTGTA
>DEDQ01000073.1:15866-21637 GCA_002350065.1 Ruminococcus flavefaciens | reverse complement strand
GTAGGAAGATCGTTGCCTGCAGGAGCAGAGATAACAACCTTCTTAGCACCAGCGTCGATGTGAGCCTGAGACTTGTCCTTTGAGCAGTAGAAGCCTGTGCACTCGAGAACAACGTCAACGCCGATATCGCCCCAAGGAAGCTCAGCAGCGTTAGCCTTTGCATAGATTGTAAGAGTCTTGCCGTCTACAGTGATTGTACCAGCCTCGTCGTCAGCAGTAACAGTGTGAAGATTCTCACCGATCTTACCGCAGTAGCCGCCCTGAGCTGTATCATACTTGAGGAGCTGAGCGAGCATAGAGGGCTTTGTGAGGTCGTTGATAGCAACTACCTCATAACCGGGAGCATCAAACATCTGTCTGAATGCAAGACGACCGATACGGCCGAAACCATTAATAGCAACTTTAACTGACATTGGAAAATTACCTCCTAAAAAATTTATATTTATATTATACCGCAAAGCGGAAAATATTGCAAGTGGTTAGATAAAAAATTATCAGATTTTTTGCGAAATGTGCAGCTTGCATAAATATTTCTTGGAAACTTTGGATAATTTTCGATGAGGGTTCTGCTGATAAATAATTCACTTTCAGTTAGAAATGTTGTATAATAGTATAGTGAAATGACAGGAGGTGACTGCATGAAGGAGAATAATGACGGTTTTGGCATATTCGATGACCCGCTTATAAGCGAGTATCTCTCGTCTAATGACGGCTCTATACGCTATGCCGTATCGAGGATATCTGCCGAGTGTGAGCTTCTGCTTTCTCAGCGCGGAGCGGTTCCGTCGGAGGATATGGAGCAGTCATCTTTATATGATACCGAACGAAGTGTAAACAGTATAATGTCGATGTGCTGCCGTCTCATGCAGGTATCCGAGCTGTACAGTTTCCTTTCGGCGCTTGTTAGCTCTGAGAGCGAAAAGACTTCGATATGCGCCTCTTCATATATTAAGGACATAGCAGAGCGATGCTCGGCTTCACTTGGAAACGGCAGGAGTGTGATTTCTGAGTGCGCCGACGACTTTTATATTGACATCCCCGAGGAGCTGCTTACGTTTGTGCTGCTGAGCTTTATTCGCGGCGCTGTCTCGGACGGAGCAAGTGATATCAGGATATGCTGCGGCGGAGCTGATAAGTGTTATATTTCTGTTTCTGCTGAGACCGGAGACAAGCCTCATCAGTCGAAAATGCCCGATTTCATCTGTGGTCATACCGAGGACATTGTGAAGCTTTTTGTTAGTAAATATGCCGACACATATGAGCTTACACCTGCTAAGCTGGTTATATACTTTAATAATAGACAGCTTGCTGACGAATGTGAGTTCAATGCCTCGATAAGCACCTATGATGCCGGAAAATTCTCACTTTTTAATGTTTTGCTGCGTGATATCAACGAAGAAAATTTTATATAAAATGACGGAGGTTTATTGTTGAAATATATCTCCATATAAAAAAACTATGAAGATTTATCATTTTGTCGCGCTTAATACCGTGTTTTTTTGTTGACAATAATCAAAAAAAGATATATAATAGGATTGTGGGTCGATCATGGGCAAGTTATGCCCGCTTTTCGGACCTGCGATCCTTATTTTTTTGGAGTGTGAATAAAACGGCTAATTTAGAGATCGAGAGAAAATATCTCGTAAGGTTCCCTGATACTTCCGCACTTGATGTGAAACGGCGTATCGACATTGTTCAGACCTATCTCTCAGACGGAGGGAACGGCTCTCAGCGTCGCGTCCGCAGTATCACTGAAAACGGCAGACTGAGCTATACCTATACGGAAAAGATATTCCGCAGCGCAATGGTCCGTGACGAGGACGAGCGCAGTATAACTCAGGACGAATACGAGACTCTGCTTAAAGAGAAAAAGCCGGAGCTTGCTCCCGTAGTCAAGGCTCGTTTCTGTTTTGAGTTCAGAAAACAGCTTTTTGAGCTTGATACCTACTCTTTTTCGCGTGAGCTCGCGATAATGGAGCTTGAGCTTTCAGACCCCGAACAGGCCGTTTACCTCCCCGATAACGTTGAGGTTATCCGTGAGGTCACGGGCGAAAGAGAATATTCAAATTCTGCACTTGCAAATGCCGGAAGCTTTCCTGCTGATGCATATGCAGCGAAAGGGGATAACTGATGGCGGAAAAAAAGGTCCATGTTGAGAATGCAGAACAGCTCTCCGCATTATTTGGTCAGCTTGACGGAAACGTCAGCAATATACAGAAGCAGTATAACGTCACAGTTGTAAGCCGTGACGGCGACCTGAAAATAATCGGCGATGAACCTGCCATCAGCGACGCCGCAAAAGCCCTTGAAGCTCTGCTTCGCATGAGCGGGAAGGGACAGCCCCTCAGCGAGCAGACTATCCGATATGTCACATCAATGGTGGCTGACGGCATCGAAAAGGAGCTCGAAGAGCTCGGCGGCGACGGCATATGTCTTACATCATCAGGCAAGATAGTCCGTCCGCGCACCGTCGGACAGAAGCGTTATCTTGATTCGATAAAGAATAATACGATAGTGCTTGGTATCGGTCCCGCCGGAACCGGTAAGACCTATCTTGCAGTTGCAATGGCTGTAAAGGCTTTCCGCGAGCACAGGGTCAAGAAGATAATCCTTACCCGTCCCGCAGTTGAAGCAGGCGAAAAGCTGGGCTTTCTTCCGGGAGATATGCAGGATAAGGTAGACCCTTATCTGCGTCCGCTGTATGACGCTCTTTTCGATATGTTCGGCGCCGAGAGCTTCTCACGCTACATGGAAAAGGGCATAATCGAAGTCGCTCCGCTCGCATATATGCGCGGACGAACCCTCGACGAAGCGTTCATAATCCTTGACGAGGCACAGAATACGACCTCAGAGCAGATAAAGATGTTTCTTACCCGTCTCGGAAACGACAGCCGAATGGTAATAACAGGCGATATCACTCAGATAGACCTCCCCGACGCGAGAAAATCGGGTCTTGTCGAGGCGATGAAGATACTTAAAGGCATAGATGATATCGACATTCACAGATTTACGGAAAAAGATGTCGTGCGCCATAAGCTCGTGCAGGACATTATCAAAGCATATGATAAATTCAACGAAGGGAGAAAAAACCATGCCTAAGCTTAAGGTATACGTTAAAAATAATCAGTCAGAGGTGAAGGTCCCTGTAGGAATAAGGCTCCTTATCAGAAGATGCTGTCAGGCAGTCCTCACGACAGAAAAATTCGGCAAGGACGCTGAGGTAAGCGTTTCTTTCGTAAGCAATAATGAGATAAAGAACCTCAACAAGATATACAGGAACAAAGACAGCGTAACTGATGTTCTCTCGTTCCCGCTCACGGGCGAGGACGGCACAGTTGAGGTGAATCCCGAGACCGGAGCTGTTCAGCTCGGAGACGTTGTTATCTCGCTTGAAACAGCTGTAAAGCAGGCACAGAACTTCGGACACTCGCTCGAGCGTGAGGTCGGTTTCCTTACCGTTCATTCGATGCTTCATCTTCTCGGCTACGACCATGAGACAAGCCAGCTCGACCAGCGCATAATGAGGGAAAAAGAGGAATCAGTCCTCGAAAAGCTCGGCATCTCCCGTGATGTGACCTTCGTAACGCAGGGAGAAGCTGAATAATGTCAAGAACCGCCTTTGTGACCATTGCCGGAAGAACGAATGCCGGCAAGTCGTCACTTTTAAATGCGATAGTCGGCGAGAAGATAGCCTCTGTAAGCAGTAAGCCACAGACCACACGCACACGTATTACAGGTATCCGCAATATCGACGACGTACAGCTCGTTTTCTTCGATACACCGGGACTTCACAAGCCCGTAAACAAGCTCAGCGAGCATATGCTCGACACTGTCAGGGAGTCCGTAAGCGACATCGACGCTGTGATTTTTGTACAGGACTGCACCCGCAAGATAAACTCTCAGGAGCTCGACCTGCTGAAATCGCTCAACAAGTCGAAAATGCCGGTGATACTTGTTTTAAACAAGATAGACCTGCTCAAAAACAAGGACGAGCTCGCTCCGGTAATCGCTGACCTTACATCAAAATGCGAATTCAAGGCAGTTATACCGGTCAGCGTTACCGAGAATAACGGCGTTGACATAGTCATTGACGAGCTCATCTCGCTCTCGGAGGAGTCCGTTCACTTCTTCCCTGACGATATGATAACCGACCAGCCGGAAAAAGTCCTTGCTGCGGAAATGATACGTGAGAAGCTCCTTGAGCTCCTCAGCGACGAGGTGCCGCACGGCATCGCGGTCGGCGTAGAGGAGATGAAAGAGCGCGATGACAAGGATATCCTCGATATTTCGGCAGTTATTTACTGCGAGAGGGAATCCCACAAGGGCATCGTCATCGGCAAGGGCGGAGCGATGCTGAAAAAAGCGTCAACAGCCGCACGTATCGAGCTCGAAGACTTCTTCCAGATAAAGGTCAATCTCAAATGCTGGGTCAAGGTCAAGGAAGACTGGCGCAACAGAGAGGGACTTATCCGCAGTTTCGGTCTTTCTGACAAATAATTTCCATGTATATGCCGCATTTAGCTGCTGATAATAAATTCAGGAGGCGGTCATATGACAGAAGAGATACTGTGGGAGAGATTCACCGAAACCGGAAGCGTGGGCGATTACCTGCGCTATATCTCGCAAAAGGCTGATGAAAATGACAATAGTTGAAGGCATTGTCCTGAAAGAGCGCCCCGTCGGCGAGCAGGACAAGTTCATAGACGTGCTCACCCGTGAAAAGGGCATAATCGAGCTTTCGGTCAGGGGAGCACGCAAAATAAACGGCAAGTCAGGCAGTTCCACGCAGCTTTTTGCGTATTCGAGATTCTGCTATGATAAGCGAGGAGAACGGCTCTGCCTGAACAGTGCAGAGCCTTTACATATTTTTTACGGACTCAGGAATTCGCTTACAGCTCTCACGCTCGCGGGATATTTCGCGGAAGTCCTGCGCTTCTGTGTATCAGAACGTGTCGACAGCGGGAATGTTCTGCGTCTTTTGCTGAATACGCTGCATTTTCTCGAAAACGGCAAACGCAGTGAGCAGCTCCTCAAAAGCATATTCGAGCTGAGGCTGATGTCGGATATCGGATTCATGCCGGACGTGCTTGCCTGTCGGGAATGTGGAGTATTCGAGCCAGAGAAGCTGCATTTTTCAGTCAGAGAGGGCTATTTCCTCTGCGATGACTGCTTTGATTCTGCCGGCGGAGAAGGCTTCATCACGATGGAGCTTCCGGTGCTCTCAGCGGTAAGACATATCGTTCTTGCTGATTTTGAGCGGATTTTCAATTTCAGGCTCTCGGAAAAGTCAGGTGACGAGCTTGCGTTTTTTTCTGAGCTTTACCTGACCACACACCTCGAAAGGAATTTTAAAACACTCGATTTCTACCACTCGCTTTTGAGCGGTCAGATTTGATACTTACAGTTATGGATAAATATTTAAAAACACTTGAACTCGACAAAATACTCGAAATGCTCGCGGGGCACGCTTCAAACGACGAAACTCGCCGAATGGCACTTGCTCTGCGTCCGATAAAGGAGCTCCAGACAGTCCGCAATGAGAACCTCAAGACCAATCAGGCTCTCATGCTCTCGGTACAGTTCGGAACTCCGCCTTTTTACAATTTCAAAGACATCTCAACTGCCGCAAAGCGTGCGAAGTCAGGAGCCGTTATATCGCTCCGCGACCTCATGGACATTGCGGCTATGCTTCGTCAGATAAAGAGTCTTGCAGACTGGTACAGCACCTGCGAGAACGTCGAAACTGAGCTGAGCTACTTATTCTCGCAGCT
>DEDQ01000073.1:13335-15739 GCA_002350065.1 Ruminococcus flavefaciens | reverse complement strand
AAGATGATAAAGAACAAGACTACCCAGCAGTATTTGCAGGAGAGCAATGTTACGATACGCGACGGCAGATTCGTTCTTCCGGTCAAATCCGAGTACCGCGGACAGGTTAGTGGTCTTGTACACGACACATCTGCTACGGGACAGACCATTTTCATCGAGCCTATGGCTGTTGTTGAGGCTAACAACGATATACGTATCCTCGAAGGCAAGGAGCAGGAGGAGATAGAACGTATTATCCGCGAGCTCTGCCGCGAATGCGGTGATTATGCGGATATACTCTGCGAAAACTACAAGATATGCGCTGAGCTGAACCTTTACTTTGCTAAATCCGAGCTTGCAGCAAGTCTGCGCTGTTCGATGCCAAACATCACAGATGACGGCATTATTCAGCTTAAAAAGGCGCGTCATCCGCTTCTCAGCAGGGAAAAGGCTGTGCCTATCGACCTTTCACTCGGCGGAGAATATCAGGCTCTTATCATCACAGGACCGAACACAGGCGGTAAGACAGTCGCGCTGAAAACGGCTGGACTTCTTTCAGCAATGACGATGTGCGGACTTCTCATTCCGGTTTCGGACGGAAGCAGTATATCCATTTTCGAGCGCATACTCGTTGATATAGGCGACAGTCAGAGCATCGAGCAGAACCTCTCTACGTTCTCGTCGCATACGAATAAGGTCATCGAGATACTTGCTTCTGCTGACGAGCGTTCACTTGTCCTGCTTGACGAGCTCGGCTCCGGAACTGACCCCGTAGAAGGCGCGGCGCTTGCTGTTTCGATAATCCGGCGTCTTATCGAAAACGGAGCAAGGCTCATGGTGACTACTCACTATCAGGAGCTCAAAGTATTTGCGATAGATGCTCCGAATGTTGAGAATGCTTCATGCGAATTTGACATAGAAACGCTTCGACCGACATATCGTCTTATAGTTGGCTCTCCGGGCAAATCGAATGCTTTTGCTATATCGGAAAGTCTCGGTATGCCTGCTGATATAATCGAAGACGCGAAATCGCGTGTAAGCGACGCGAATACAAGACTTGAAGAGGTCATAGGCAAGCTTGAAAGCTCACGTATAGAGCTCGAGCGTGAACGCGAAAAAGCTGCAAAGCTCCGCATAGAGGCTGCTGCTCACGAGGAAAAGCTCCGCCTTGAAAAGGAAGAGATAGAGCGTACAAAGGCTGACCTGCTCGAGCGTGCGCGTTTGCAAGCGATGACTATCATCGAGCAGACTAAGGCTGAATCCAATGAACTCATTGACGAGCTTGAGAAGCTCCGCAAGGAGAAGGACAAGAAGGACTTCAGCGCAAACGTTTCCGGCATGAAATCGCGCTCCAAGCAGAGCTTCAACAAGATGTACGATACGGCAAATCCGGTCTCTGCGGCTGACCCGAACGAAGGCTATGTTCTGCCGAGAAAGCTCAGAAGGGGAGACACCGTTTACGTTGTTGATCTCCAGCGCAAGGGTATTATCTCCGGCGAGCCGGACGGAAGTGACTTCGTTTACGTCCAGATGGGCGTAATGAAGACGAAGATGAATATCTCACGTCTGCGACTTGAGGAAGCTCCGAAGGTCACAGTCGGCAACAAGCCGGTCCAGAACCAGAGACGAGGCAAAGCCGGCAAGGTCGGCGTTAAGGTCGAGCGCCGCGGCAAAATGGAGCTCGATATACGCGGCTGTGCCTGTGATGACGGAGTTTACCAGCTCGACCAGTTCATTGATCAGGCGGTCATGTCAAATATTTCGACAATATCAATAATCCACGGCAAGGGCACGGGACTTTTGCGTGCGGCAGTCCATAAGCGCCTGAAGAATCATCCCTCTATCAAGAATTTCCGTCTCGGAGTTTACGGCGAGGGTGAGGACGGCGTTACCATTGCCGAGCTGAAATAGGAGCAGGATCATGAAATACGCTTTTTACGGCTGGGAGACTGCATTAGTCCCCGCGATAACCGATGAATACCCCGGAATAACGGATCCGCAGAAGCTTTATGAAGCCCTTTCGCAGATATGGTGTGCGGATACCTGTGCTCCGCGAATGCGTGAGAATTGGAGCAGGGAGAATATGACTCTCGGGCAGTGCTCGATAACGGCGTTTCTTGCTCAGGATATCTTCGGAGGAAAAGTTTACGGGATAAAGCGTCCCGGCGGCAATTATCACTGCTACAACGTTATCGGCGACTGTGTATTTGACCTGACGAGCGAGCAGTTCGGAGCTGAGAAGCTCTGCTACGAGGACAATCCCGAGCAGCTCCGAGAAGTCCATTTTGCAAAAGAAGAAAAACGCCTGAGGTATGAATATCTGAGGCAAAAACTGAAAGAGCTCACAAATAAATAAAAAATGAATGATCCGGACTGAAAATAATTATCAGAATCCGGATTATTTTTTTACATTTATATATTTTGT
>DEDQ01000073.1:12399-13231 GCA_002350065.1 Ruminococcus flavefaciens | reverse complement strand
AAAGGAATAATGACAGATAAAGAATTGAGGTGAAAGGCACACATGAACACAAATGAAACTATCAATGCTGCTCATTCTATTGCAATACGTATGCTTGAATCTAATTCATTCATCACAGCTGAGGATACAGTATGTGCCATCAAAGCAAGATCAGGAGCAATTTATACCGGCGCCAGTCAGAGCGGAAGAAATGCTCCCGGCGGAATGGGAGTCCATGCTGAGGTCCATGCGGTACAGAGTATGCTTGCAGCAGGAGAATGCATAATTGATGAGCTTGTACTTATCGGTACGCAGTCGAGAGCACAGATACTCCCATGTACCAACTGCATAGGATATATCCTCTCGCTTCATCCTGAAAATGTCGGGTGCATGGTGCTGATGCCGGACAGGGCTATCAATATCAATGAAGTCGCAAGATTCTCTTTCTACGGAGTTGCACCTGACCCGCAGGTATTTGCCGGCGGACCTCCTCAATACGGCGGTCACGGAGGCAGAGCTGCTTTTCATGCAAGTCCGGCACCCGAGCTTCCGCCTGCATATGAAGACGCAGATTCCGTAACAGCTACGACGGACAATTCAAACAATGATTTCCTCAAAAATAAGGTCAGCAGCCTTCTGAGTGTCGCTGACGATGATGAGGAAGAAGAACAGCCAGCCAAAAAGAAACTCTTCGGATTTTTCCGGAAATAAATAAGGAAAGGACGTAATCACTGATGAATGGTCGAAAAAAAATATCCACCCTAAATCTCATACTTATCGTGCAGCTTGTTATTATGATAATCCTCTCTATGGTAATAACCAAGACTATCAGCCGCACAACCAAGAATAATTC
>DEDQ01000073.1:2543-12232 GCA_002350065.1 Ruminococcus flavefaciens | reverse complement strand
GATAACGTAGAAGGTCTGTGGATAGGCACATGGGAAACCAAGTGTATCGCACATACAAATAAAGAATCTGTAGGAATGGTCACAAGACCTAAGGAAACCAAGGCAGAGGCTCTCAAACAGCTTCAGGATTCACTTCTTGCCGCAGGAAACGGCGTTTATAACACCGGCATCATTATTTCACCTGCGTCCGGACGTCAGATCGTTTCGATGTATAAGGCAGTATATGACGCAGACGGTCAGCCTATCGGCTTTGTTGGTTTGGGAATCTATACCGACAAGCTCGTAAAGAGCCTTGACGATCTCTCTACAAAGGGCTTCGAGAATTCAACATACTGCATGGTCAATGTAAAGGATTCAAAGTATATTTTCAGTCCCGATTCCAAGCTTGTAAACACAGTAACTGACAGCAAGGAGATCAAAAAGCTCTGTAAGTCACTCGGCGGCAAGCTGACCGAGCAGGACGGAAAATTCTTCTATGAAAAGGGCGGAGAGAAATACATTTCAGCATATTCATACATTCCTCAGTATGGCTGGATACTCATGCTCGACGATACCAAGAGCGAGGTATTAGCACTTACAAAGGTAATGCGTATCTATATGCTCATATTCGCGGTAGTTATCATAGTTCTCATGGTAGTATTCTACTTCATCAACAGGAAGCAGGAGCAGGTAAACCAGAAGCTCGCCGCATCTATCGTGAAGAACAACAAGACCAAGGATTCGCTCTATACAGCGATGTTCAAGGACGTTCTCACAGATGTAAACAACCGAGTATCCTTCTCAATGGATACAGAAGAGATGAAGCCTACAGCGAATAATCCGTACTATTTTGTAATGTTCAATATAGCTGATTTCAGCGCTGTTAACTCACAGTACGGAAACGATACAGGCGATTGGCTGCTTGTAAGAACTGTTGACGTTCTTCGTCAGGTATTCAGAGGAAGCAAGATATACCGTACAGGTTCAGATGAATTCGTAGTTGCTGTACAGGCAAACAGCAATACAGCCGATGAGATACTTGATACAGTCAAGGACGCATACAACCGTCTCACAGGCAGACAGAATTCACCTATCGGCAAGCTTCAGTTCAAGTTCAGGACATCAGTTGTAAGAAAGAACAGCGACATCAACACTTCAGTTATAACAGTTCTCAAGGACGCTGTAAACAGATTCACAGGACAGATAACCCTCACTGATATGAATCAGAAGTGATCCCATGGTCTCCTGCAGCATCTGCTGTGGGAGACCTTTTGTTAAAATACTAATATATTTTGAAATACGGTTGATTTGCAAGCGGAATTGTGATATGATAAAAGATGATGTTTAATCTGGGAAATTGGGTTGGTGACGATTATGTACCGTGCTTATAATTCTACAAGCATTGGCGCGTCGCACATTTTCAGCGGAAGAGTATGTCAGGATTGCTCGGCAAGTGTCAGCAATGAAAGATATAAGCTTGCGGTGGTGAGCGATGGTCACGGCAGCGGAGACTTTTTCCGTTCCGACCGCGGAAGCCGTTTTGCGGTCGAATGCTTTTGTAAATGCGCTGACGAAGCGTTTGGAGCAGAGAGCGGATACGCTGACGAGCTTGCGCAATGCGATGACGAAAAAATATACGATCTTATAAAATGTTTCATGAGCAAGGTCGTTGAGGACTGGAACAAGCTTGTCGAGAACGATTTATCCGGCGAGCCGTTTTCAGACGAGGAAATGGCAAATGTGACCGACCATGCCCGTGCCCACTATGAAAATGGCAAGGATCTTCACTCAGCATACGGAGCTACGCTTATCGGAGCTATAATAACTGACAGCTATTGGTTCGGGATTCACATCGGCGACGGCAAATGTGTTTCTTTCAGCAGGGACGGAGAAGCTTCAGAGCCTATCCCGTGGGACGAGATGTGCTACAACAATGTTACCACCTCTATCTGTTCGCCTTCGGCTGTGTCTGAATTCAGGTACTTTTTCAGCCGTGAGCTTCCTGCAGCGGTCTTTCTCGGAAGCGACGGCATAGACGATTCGTTCGCGAGCCCGAAATATCACCACGATTTCTACAGACTTGTGCTTTCCACGTTTGCAACTGAGGACGAGGAGCAGGCTTGTGCAGAGCTTAATGAGTATCTGCCGGAGCTGTCGGCTCAGGGAAGCGGCGATGATATGTCTATAGCATATATAGTCGATATTGACGCTGTAAAAGCATCTCCAGAGCTTTTTGAGAAGAAAAAGTCACCGTATCTGCGTATCCTGCGTGTAGGAAATTTCGGTGCGGCTAACAGCTCGGACGATTATATGCAGAGAGGCGAACTTGAAGCATATGTCGGCAGAGTCCAGCTCGACTTGCTCGGGCTATGGGGATTTCAGGCTGGCATCATGGATTTTGACATCGTAGATGTTGAAGGAGATGCCGTTACGATAGCTGTTTCCGGAACTGAATACAAGGTAACTCCTGCCGAGAGGGCAGAGATAACCTTCCGCGAGACCGTAAACGGCGTGAGCGAATATGATACACTTTTCATTTATTGCATGATGAAATAAAAAAATGCCTTCCGGATTCCGGAAGGCATTAGTTTTAGTATTTAGTCGCCAAGCGGGTTGCCGTCAGCGTCAGTGTTGATGCTTCCTGAGAGGAGCATGATTCCTTCGATGAGACCCCAGATGGCGCTAACCTCACTGAGCATGAAGCAGCTGAGGAGTGTTATAAGAAGCTGAGCAATAGCCTTGCCCTTATAGCCGAGGTAGAAGTTGTGAACACCGAAAGCTCCGAGGAAAATACCGAGAAGTCCGGCAGTCATCTTTGACTTTGCACCGGGAGCGGCAACTTTCTGAGCAGAAAGTGAGTATCCGCAAGCCATACATACAGCAGCACCGGGAGCAACTTCAGCTCCGCAGTTAGAGCAGAAACGTTCGCCATGACCATTAGGTACTCCGCAGTGGATACAAACGGCTGCGTTATTATCGAGTGCGCTTCCACAATTCTTACAATACATAATATAAACCCTCCTGAAAAATAATAATTAACGAAATTATAAGACGTCAGTCGCCAAGCGGATTACCGTTTGCATCTGTGTTGATGCTTCCGGCGAGTATCATTATTGATTCGACCAGTGCCCATGTACTTGAAATAAAGCAAAGTGGGAAAAGAATACCGCAGGTGATAGTTGTGAGCACGATAGAAGCGATAGCGATGCTAAGCTGAGCGATAGCCTTTCCCTGATAGCCGAGATAGAAGTTATGCGCGCCGAATCCTCCGAGGAAGAAGCCGAGCAGAGCGGCAGTAAGCTTTGATTTTGACCCTGGACCTGCAACAGGCTTCTGCTGAGCAGAAAAACCGCAATTCATACAAACTACAGCGCCGGGCTGGAGCTGATTTCCGCAGTTAGCGCAGTACTGATTGCCCTGACCGCTCGGAACTCCGCAGTGAATGCAGACGGAAGCATTGGGATCAAGAGCACTTCCGCAGTTCTTACAAAACATTGTATTGTCCCCCCCTAAAATATCATTATGTAAAACACAAAAGCTATTCATTATGGTATAACAGCCGATATGCAGGGAGCAGATCAGAGATCTGCGTATCTGCAATGGCACTGAGATAAATATTAATGAATGCTTGCATACATTATAGCATATACGGCATATATTGTCAATATTCCGACAAAAAAATCATGTGATAAATCGAGTAAGTTTTTACTAACAGATATTGACATTTTCCTGACGCAGTGATATAATATATGTGTTATATCTTCAGGGCAGGGTGAGATTCCCTACCGGCAGTAGAGCCTGCGAGCCTTTTGGGCTGATCCGGTGCGATTCCGGAGCCGACGGTCGTTCAGCATGAACGCGTCTCAATGAGACGAAAGTCCGGATGAAAGAAGATGTCAGATATTTGATGCTGATATTTTAAGCCCCGATAAGAAGGGAATCCCGCATTTAAACCAGTAAGGCTGCTGAGACGGAAAGCTCCGGTTTGTATTGTTCAGCCTGCAAGGTCGGCTAAAGGGACACCCTATCAGGGCTTTTATTTTTTGGAGGCATATCTATGACTCACGAGGAGTATATGCGTCAGGCTCTTGAGCTTGCAAAAAAAGGAATGGGCTTCGTATCGCCGAATCCTATGGTCGGAGCTGTTATAGTCCGCGAAGGAGAAGTGATAGGCAGGGGCTGGCATAAGAAATACGGTGAGCTCCACGCCGAGCGTACCGCATTCGCTGACTGCGACAGCCGCGGTGTTGACTGCACCGGAGCTGATATGTACGTCACACTAGAGCCGTGCTGTCACCACGGCAAGCAGCCGCCATGTACAGAAGCGGTCGTGGAACATGGCATTAAGCGAGTGTTTGTCGGTTCAGCTGACCCGAATCCGCTTGTTGCCGGTAAAGGTACACAGTATCTGCGCGAGCACGGAGTCGAGGTTATCGAGAATGTTCTGCGCGATGAGTGCGACACTTTGAACGAGATATTTTTCAAGTATATCACAACGCATCTGCCGTTTGTCACGATGAAGTATGCCATGACTATGGACGGCAAGATTGCCTGCTATACCGGAGAGTCCAAGTGGATAACCGGCGAAGCGGCGCGTCAGGACGTTCAGCTTGACAGACTGAGACACGCTGCGATAATGGTCGGAGTCGGAACTGTTCTTGCCGATGACCCGCTTCTTACTTGCCGGCTTGAAAACGGACGTGACCCTGTCCGTGTGATATGCGATTCGCATCTGAGAACTCCGCTTGAAAGCAATATTGTAAAGACTGCGTGCGATGTACCGACAGTCATTGCGACTCTTGAAAGCAGCGAGCACTGGGAGCCATATGCTGAAAGAGGCTGCACAGTCCTTTTGACCAAAGATAAAAACGGGCATATCGACATTTCTGACCTCATTGAGCAGCTTGGTTCAATGAAGATAGACAGCGTCCTCCTTGAGGGGGGGGGAGCGCTCAACTGGTCTGCGCTTGAAGCCGGAGTTGTCGACAAGGTCAAAGCGTATGTTGCTCCGAAGATATTTGGCGGTTCGGGAGCAAAATCTCCTGTAGGAGGGCTCGGAACCGATTCTCCGGCGAATGCGTTCATGCTTGAAGAACCGGTTATTCGTCAGATAGGGGAAGATATCCTCATAGAAAGCAGGGTGAAGAATGTTCACGGGAATAATTGAAGAGGTCGGAACGGTCAAGGCTGTTCACCGGAGCGGCAGCAGCTCATACATAAAGATTCAGGCTGAAAAGGTGCTGAGCGATGTTCATATCGGCGACAGTATCGCCGTTAACGGTGTTTGTCTGACTGTCACGCATTTCGACAGCACGACATTTCAGGCGGATGTCATGAATGAAACGCTCGAGCGTTCATCGCTTGGAAGTCTTACAAGCGGCAGTCCCGTTGACCTTGAACGTGCAATGTCTGCGGAGGGGCGTTTCGGAGGTCATATCGTTTCCGGTCATATTGACGGCACAGGCACGGTCACGGACATAAAAAACGACGGCATCGCAACATGGTACACGATAGCGGCAAAGCCTGAGATAATGCGGTATATCGTGGAAAAGGGCTCTATCGCCATTGACGGCATAAGTCTTACGGTCGCAAGGGTCACCGAGAGCGATTTCAGCGTTTCGATAATCCCGCATACAGCCGCTCAGACGGTTCTCAGCCAAAAAAAGACAGGCGACATAGTAAATCTTGAAAACGACATCGTTGCGAAATACGTAGAAAAGCTCATGAGACCGGCTGAAACGGCTTCCGGCGGCATTACGCTTGATTTTCTCGCTAAAAACGGTTTCTGATATAGGAGGTCATAAAATGTTTGAATACAACACAGTCGAGGAAGCGATCGAGGCGCTCCGAAACGGCGAAATAATCCTTGTGACTGATGATGAGGACAGGGAAAACGAGGGCGATATGATATGTGCCGCGGAATTTGCCACAACAGAAAATGTCAATTTCATGGCTGTTCATGCAAAGGGACTTATCTGTATGCCGATGAGCATTGAGCTCTGTAATAAGCTTCATCTGCCGCAGATGGTCGATTACAACACGGATAATCACTGCACAGCGTTTACAGTCTCGATAGACCATGTTGACACTACTACCGGCATTTCCGCCGAAGAGCGCGGATATACGGCTCGTATGGCAGTGAATGATGATGCAAAGCCGGAGGATTTCCGCCGTCCGGGACATATGTTTCCGCTTACAGCAAAGAAAAACGGAGTTCTCGAGCGCGAGGGACATACCGAGGCGACAGTTGACCTCATGCGTCTTGCCGGACTTAAAGCCTGCGGACTTTGCTGTGAGATAATGCGCGATGACGGTACGATGATGAGAGCCGGTGAGCTTCAGGAAAAGGCTAAGGAATGGGGAATGAAGTTCATCACTATCCAAGCTCTGAAGGAGTATCGCAAAGTCAACGACAAGCTTGTTGAGTGCGTTGCTAATACTAAGCTCCCGACTAAATACGGCGAATTCAGAGCTCTCGGATTTGTGAACAAGCTCAACGGCGAGCACCATGTAGCTCTCGTTAAAGGCGATATCGGCAACGGTGAGGATATCCTCTGCCGTGTGCATTCCGAATGCCTTACCGGAGATGCATTCGGCTCGCTCAAATGCGACTGCGGACAGCAGTTTGCATCGGCAATGACACAGATAGAAAAAGAGGGCAGGGGCATACTGCTCTATATGCGTCAGGAGGGACGCGGTATCGGACTTATAAACAAGCTCCGCGCCTATGAATTGCAGGATAAGGGAATGGATACTCTCGAAGCGAATCTCGCACTCGGTTTCCCGGGAGATATGCGTGAATACTACATCGGAGCTCAGATACTCCGCGAGCTCGGATGCAAGACTCTGAGACTGCTGACGAACAATCCTGACAAGGTCTACGGTCTGAGCGGTTTCGGACTTGAAATAAAGGAGCGCATACCGATACAAATGGACGCTACTGCTTATGACCTTTTCTATCTCAAAACAAAGGCTGCGAAAATGGGGCATATCCTTGATTATTGAGATGCTGACATGATACAGCTCATTTAAATGCTTAATAATGAATTTACTAAATATAACAAAGGAGAATGATTATGAAAGTTTATGAAGGAAGTCTTTTACCCAAGGACGTAAGAATCGGCATCGTAGTTGCACGTTTCAACGAATTCATCACAAGCAAGCTTCTCGGCGGAGCTGTCGACACGCTCAAGCGTCACGACCTGCCCGAGAATTCAATTGACGTTGCATGGGTACCCGGAGCATTCGAGATACCGCTCATTGCATCTAAAATGGCAAAGTCCGGCAAATATGATGCTATCATCTGCCTCGGAGCAATAATCCGCGGAAGCACTTCTCACTATGACCTCGTATGCAATGAGGCTGCAAAGGGCATCGCTCAGGTATCACTTAACAGCGATATCCCTGTAATGTTCGGAGTTATCACAACTGAGAACATCGAACAGGCTATCGAGCGTGCAGGCTCCAAGGCTGGAAATAAGGGCAGCGAGTGCGCAGAGGGCGCTATAGAGATGATAAACCTTATCCGCGAGATAGAGGCATAATGGCGAATCTCATTTTCGATTATGACGGAACGATACATGAATCCATGAAGACATACGCTCCGGCATTCCGCGACACTATGAAGTGGCTCTCGGACAATGGATACATAGCCGCGAAAGAATACTCCGACAGCGAGATAAGCTGTTGGCTGGGCTTTAATTCCTCTGATATGTGGGGACAGTTCCACCCTGAGCTTTCACCGGAGATACGCGAAAAGGCGAGAGCTATGCTCGGCGAGAACATGGCTCGGCGAGTTGAAAACGGCGAGGGAGCACTCTTTGCCGGAACGGAGGAAGTTCTCACGGAGCTGAAAAATGCCGGACATACGCTCATTTTTCTGAGCAACTGCCGTATCCACTACATGGAGCGACACAAGCGCGTGTTCGTACTTGACAGGTTCTTCGACTACTTCTACTGCTGCGAGGAGTATGATTTTATCCCGAAATATCAGATATTCCGGCTGTTTTCGCTCCAGCACAAGGGGCAGTTCATCGTCATTGGCGACCGCTTTCACGACATTGAGACTGCCACAGAGAACGGCTTGAAGTCTATCGGCTGCGGCTACGGATACTGCTCGGAGGGAGAACTCTCCGCGGCGGATATAATAGTGCAGAGCATAAGGGATATCCCTGCGGCTGTGGAAGAATTAATAAACTGAGCAGCTTCAAACACTTATAATGCGCCTGAGTTTTACGCTCGGGCGTTTTTTTGAAATAATTTGCATTTCCCTATTGCAAAAATCCGGCAAATGTAGTATAATAATTCAGGAGAATTTATCGGACGGGAGGATATAATATGTGCGGTATAGTGGGATTCACTAATCATATAAGCAACGCTGAGGAAGTAATAGACGTAATGATGGACAGGATACGTCACCGCGGACCCGATGCAGACGGCAAATACATCGACGCTGATATAGCCCTCGGTCACAGACGTCTCAGCATCATAGATGTAAGCTCCTCGGGCGACCAGCCTATATTCAACGAGGACGGCTCGATGGTCATCGTTTTCAATGGTGAGATATATAACTACCGTGACATAAGAGAAAAGCTCATTGCCGCCGGTCATAAATTCAGAACAAATACAGATACGGAAGTTCTCATACACGGCTACGAGGAATACGGCGAGAAGCTGCTTGATATGCTCCGCGGAATGTTCTCGTTCGTGATATGGGACAAGAATAAGCGTGAGCTTTTCGGAGCACGCGATTTCTTCGGTATAAAGCCGATGTACTATGCGATAATGGGAAAAACTCTCATGTTCGGCTCAGAGATAAAGAGCTTTTTGGCTCACCCGCAGTTCTTCAAGGAGCTGAACACGACAGCACTTGAAAATTACCTTACATTCCAGTATTCGCCCACAAAGGAGACTTTTTTCAAGAATGTATACAAGCTCCTTCCGGCGCATTATTTCCGCTATAAAGACGGAAAAATGGAGATAAAGCGCTACTGGGACGTCAACTTCCGTCCCGACGAAGAGCCTGACCTCGATACATGGGTTGAGCGCATTTCCGACACATTCCACGATTCTGTAAGAGCTCACAAGATAGCTGATGTTGAAGTTGGCTCATTCCTTTCAAGCGGCGTAGATTCGAGCTATGTAGCAGCTATTGCTGACGTAGACAAGACCTTTACAGTCGGATTCGGAAGTGATGAAAAATACAATGAGATAGGCTGGGCTAAGAACTTCTCAAAGGCTATAAATAAGGAAAATACCAGCAAGGTCATAACTCCGGAGGAATACTGGGGAAGCCTTGAAAAGATACAGTATCACATGGACGAACCGCTCGCTGACCCGTCGGCAGTTGCGCTGTATTTCGTGTGCAATATAGCTTCTGAGAAGCTCAAAGTCGTGCTTTCAGGCGAGGGAGCCGACGAGATATTCGGCGGCTACAACGTCTACAGCGACCCTGACGGCACACTCTACGACAAGCTCCCGCGCGGACTGAAACGCGCAGTCGGAAGTGTCGCTCAGAAGCTTCCCGCAAAGAGGGGAGTCAACTTCTTTGTCCGCAAGGGTAAGGACGTTGAAGAGCGCTTTATCGGCAATGCGTATATGTTCACTCCCGAAGAGCGCAAGTCTCTGCTGAAAATCGAGACTGATGCTCCCGAGCCGATGAGGATAACAAGACCGTATTTCAGACACGTCCGCGAAATGGACGACGTAAC
>DEDQ01000073.1:0-2481 GCA_002350065.1 Ruminococcus flavefaciens | reverse complement strand
ATGGCGAACTCCCTCGAGCTGAGAGTCCCCTTCCTCGACAAGGAGGTAATGGCTCTTGCGGAGCAGATACCTACCAAGTACAGAGTTACTCACAAGGAGGGCACTTCCGAGACCAAGTACATCACCAAGTACGCGATGCGTCTTGCGGCTAAGAAGGACACCCCGAGCGAGACTGCCAAAACAGCCGCCAAGAAGAAGCTTGGTTTCCCTGTTCCGATAAGAGTATGGCTCAAGGAGGAGAAGTATTACAACATTGTGCGCGGCTATTTCGAGAGCGACAGCTCGAAGCAGTTTTTCAATGTCGAGCCGCTTGTGAAGCTTCTCGATGACCACCGCGACGGAAAAGCTGACAACAGCCGCAAGATATGGACTGTTTTCACATTCCTTGTATGGTACAGGGTTTATTTTGAAAAGAACGGAGAATACACGCTCCGCTGAAAGGACATCAAATGGCAAGTATAGTCACATACAAATACATCAAACAGAATCCGGATATAATGGAGTATATCCGTCGTGCAGACCAGACGCTTGAAGCGATGGGATACACCGAGCATTCCTTTCCTCACGTTGAAAGAGTAGCTGCTACCTCGTCAATGATACTTGAAACACTCGGCTATGACGAGAGGATAGTAGAGCTCGCACGCATCGCCTCTATCATGCATGATATCGGCAACGTCATCAATCGTATCGACCATGCTCAGAGCGGAGCTGTAATGGCTTTCCGACTGCTTGATAATCTGAGTATGCCGGCATCGGAGATATGCTCTGTTATAGCAGCGATAGGCAATCATGACGAGGGCACGGGAATGCCGCTCGACCCGATATCGGCAGCGATGATAATCGGCGACAAGACCGATGTACGCCGCAGTCGTGTACGTAATCACGACCTGCTAACATTCGATATCCATGACCGCGTGAATTACGCTGTTGAGATGTCAAAGGTGTCGTTCAACGATGCCAAGACCTCGATAATCCTTGAATTGCAGATAGATACGGAGATATCGTCTGTAATGGAGTATTTCGAGATATTCATGAACAGAATGCTGCTGTGCCGCAGAGCTTCCGAGTTTCTCGGCGTACAGTTTGAAATGATAATAAACGGCAGCAAGATACTGTAAAAAAACGGAGGTAAAAAATATGCAGTCAGAATATCAGCATCTTATCGACCTTAACGATTATCCGGTATCGTGGTGGACTAAGCTCATTGAGCTTGGCGAGAAGATCAAGAACGACCCTGCGAAGTACGCTCATGAGTGCGATGGAAAGGTAATGGCTACGCTTTTCTACGAGCCCTCCACCCGCACTCAGATGTCATTCCAGACCGCTATGATACGTCTCGGAGGCGAGATAATAGGATTTGACAATCCGGCGAATTCATCGGTATCAAAGGGAGAAACGATAAAAGATACTACAAAGATAGTTAGCAGCTATGCTGATATTCTTGTTATACGTCACCCGATAGCCGGAGCTGCAAAGGCGGCTTCGCTTACAGCTGATTGTCCTGTTATCAATGCAGGCGACGGCGGACATCTCCACCCGACGCAGACTCTTACAGACCTCCTCACGCTCAAGATCGAGAAGAAGCGTCTCAGCGGACTGACAATCGGTATGTGCGGAGACCTCATCAACGGCAGAACGGTACACTCTCTCTGCAAGGCACTGAGTATGTTCGAGGATAACAAGTTTGTTTTCATCTCAACACCCGAGCTTAAAATGCCGGCATATATCAAGGATATTATCAAGGCAAACGGCAGCACATTTGAAGAAGTCCATACTATCGAGGAAGTAATAGGCAAGCTCGATGTCCTCTACATGACACGTATCCAGCAGGAACGCTTTGCCAGCGTCGAGGACTACCTCGCACAGAAGAATACATATGTACTCGACCATAGAAAAATGCAGCTTGCAAAGCAGGATATGATAGTAATGCATCCGCTCCCGCGCGTTGACGAGATAACAGTTGAGGTCGATGATGATCCGAGAGCGATGTATTTCACACAGGCAAAGTACGGAGTATTTGCAAGAATGGCGCTTATACTGACTATCCTCAGCGATAAGAAGGGTTCGGAAACTCTCAAAGGCAAGGTCTACGGCGGCGTTAAATGTGACAATCCGAAGTGCATCACAAACCACGAGGAATATCTCCCCAAGAGCTTCCGTGCGACCGGCGATGAAACACTTCTTGAGTGCGAATACTGCGACGAGAGAAAGCTTGTATAAATATAAAAGTCACCCGTTCTGCGTGCTATCCTTAACGGAACTTTATTAAATTCATATGTAACCCGAGGGCATAATGTCCTCGGGTTTCTTCATTTTAGCAAGCGGCCTGTGCAAATGTCTTATTTTCGGAAGGCTTTAGAATCGGTGCAGGCTCATGAATAGTCTGAAACGTGTAGCGTATCAGTATCGTGTTACCACAAGTCCGCGAATATTTTTCAGGCTTCTCATAGACTTCGATGCGTGATATGAACGCTCTGAGCA
>DEDQ01000054.1:69536-70368 GCA_002350065.1 Ruminococcus flavefaciens | reverse complement strand
TATTCGGTTATAATCAAAGTATATATATTTTAAGAGGTGCAAATATGGATCAGGAAAAAATAGACAGGATAAACGAGCTTGCCCGCAAGTCAAAGGCAGAGGGTCTGACGGAGGTAGAAAAAGCTGAGCAGACCGCACTCCGCAACGAATACCGTGCGTCGGTTACGGGCAATCTGAGGGCACAGCTCGAGAACACATACATCATGACTCCGGACGGAAAGAAGCGCAAGGTCGGAGGTAAAAAATGACGGACAGGGAGCTCTTTGACGAAGCCGTAAAGGCGGCGCAGAAGTCCTACAGTCCGTACTCGCATTTTCGAGTAGGAGCGGCACTGCTCTCGAAGGACGGACAGCTTTTCACCGGCTGCAATATAGAAAACGCGTCGTATTCGCTTACGAACTGTGCCGAGCGGACAGCCGTATTCAAGGCAGTATCCGAGGGAGTGACGGAGTTCAAGGCGATAGCCATAGCCGGAAGTGCCACGGAGGATTTTTCATCGCCGTGTCCGCCGTGCGGAGCGTGTTTGCAGGTTTTGAGCGAGTTTTGCGGCGACGACCTTGTTATCATACTTGCAAAGGGCTGGTTTAAGCTCGCGGACTTCCTGCCGATGCGGTTTGACAGTGAAAGCATGAAATAGCGGAGGAAATATGGATTTAAAAGCAAAGATAGAAAAACACCTGCTCGAGGTGCAGAAGCCCTCGCGCTACATTGGCGGAGAGGTCGGCAGTGTTATCAAGGACAAGTCGAAGGTGGACGTGAGGTTCGCGTTCTGCTTTCCTGATACATACGATATCGGAATGTCGCATCTCGGCATGAAGATACTATACAGTCT
>DEDQ01000054.1:69237-69439 GCA_002350065.1 Ruminococcus flavefaciens | reverse complement strand
TATATGCGCTGGAATCGCTCGACCCGATAAAGGAATTCGACTTTATCGGCTTCACGCTGCAATACGAGCTCTCGTACTCGAATATCCTCAATATGCTTGACCTTGCGGGGATACCGATATTCTCGAAGGACAGAACTGAGGAGCTCACACAGATAGTTGTGGCAGGAGGACCGTGCGTGTGCAATCCTGAGCCGCTTGCCGA
>DEDQ01000054.1:68893-69149 GCA_002350065.1 Ruminococcus flavefaciens | reverse complement strand
ACTTGTACCGGGAGATGAAGCAGCAGGGCGCGAACCGCATGGATTTTCTGCGCAGAGCCGCTCAGATAGAGGGAATATATGTCCCGCAGTTTTATCATTTCAGCTACAAGGACGACGGCACAATCGACCATGTTGACGTCGACGAGGGCATACCCGCGACCGTGAAAAAGCGCATAATCAAGGACATGAGCAAGGTCTACTACCCGAAGAATTTCGTAGTTCCGTTCACGGAGATAGTCCACGACCGCGTATCCGT
>DEDQ01000054.1:61872-68734 GCA_002350065.1 Ruminococcus flavefaciens | reverse complement strand
CGATGCTGACACAGCTCATTGACTACACAGCAGCCGAGAAGATAAATCTTTCACTTCCTTCACTCAGAGTGGACAATTTCTCGGAGTCGCTGCTTGAAAAGATAAAGAAGGTCCGCAAGAGCGGACTTACGTTCGCGGCTGAGGGCGGAACTCAGCGTCTCCGCGACGTTATAAACAAGAACGTCTCCGAGGAGGAGATAATGAACACCTGCCGTATCGCCTTTGAGGGCGGTTACAGCAGCGTTAAGCTCTACTTCATGATGGGACACCCGACCGAGACTGACGAGGACATCATCGGCATCGCCGACCTTGCACAGCGCATAGTCGACCTCTTCTACAGCATTGAGAACAGACCGAAGGGCAGGGGAGTGCAGGTCTCGGTGAGCTGTGCGACGTTCGTGCCGAAGCCGTTCACGCCGTTCGAGTTCGAGCCTCAGGACACGCGCGAGATGATAGAGCACAAGCAGAAGCTCCTGCTCGACTCAGTCAAGACCAAGAAGATAAAGGTGAGCTACCACGACCCGAACGTAAGTATGCTCGAGGTAATACTTGCAAAGGGCGACAGAAGGCTCTGTCCCTCGATATATGCGGCATGGAAGAAGGGCTGCAAGTTCGACAGCTGGGAGGAGCACTACAAATTCGACAAGTGGCTCGAAGCCTTTTCTGACTGCGGCATAGATCCCTCGTTCTACGCCAACCGCAGATTCGGATACGACGAGATACTGCCGTGGGACCACCTTGACTATTTCGTCAGCAAGGACTTCCTTATCCGCGAGAACCAGAAGGCGCACCGCGCCGAGACGACGCCGAACTGCCGCCTGAAATGTGCAGGCTGCGGAGTCAATAAAGCAGTGGGGAGGAATTGTTTTTGATACGAGTAAGAGCAACATTTGAAAAGACAGGACGCGCGAAGTACATCTCCCACCTCGACCTCAACCGCTGTATGCTGAGGACGTTCCGACGTTCGCGCCTGCCGATATGGTACACGGAGGGCTTCAATCCGCATCCTTACTACAGCTTTGCGCTGGCGCTGTCGCTGGGATTCGAGAGCAGCTGCGAGATACTCGACTTCAACCTCAACGAGGAAGTGCCCTTTGACGAGGTGCGCGACAGGCTGAACGCCGTAATGCCGGAGGGAATGCGCATAGTAAAGGTAGCGGAGCAGAAACAGAAGATAACCTACATCGCGAAGGCTGAGTACGGCTTCTCGCTCGTGAGCGGTAACGCTCAGGGACTTTATGACGCGGTTCAGGAGCTTCTTTCTCAGCCGGAGATATGCATTGAGAAAAAGACGAAAAAGGGCATAAAGACAGTTGATATCAAGCCGGATATGGAAGTGCTCACTTGCGAAATGACCGATGATTCAGTCGATATGCGAATGTACCTGCCCGCGGGAACGCAGACCAACTACAACCCTACATTATTTATAGAGGCATTAAGACGTACAACAGACATTGCATTTGAGCCGCAGAATATCCGCAGACTTGCGATACTGCGCGAGGACAACACGGTTTTTGAATGAATTGATAATGGAGAATTATGGTGCCCGTCAGCGCGGACATATTTGAAAAATGCTTCAATGTATATCGCCGAAGCCAAAAACGAAAGGAGCACATAACATGGACATTTTCAACAGAGAAATAGACGGAGGAAAAGGCTTCGACTGGGGCAGAACTTCTTCCGACTACGCTAAATTCAGGGATATATACCCGCCGGTATTCTTTCAGAAGATAGCAGACCGCGGGCTCTGCGTAAAGGGGCAGAGGGTACTCGACCTCGGAACGGGAACAGGCGTTGTGCCGCGGAATATGTACAAATACGGAGCAAGCTGGGTCGGCTCGGACATTTCCGAAAATCAGATAGCACAGGCTAAGGAGCTCGCTCAGCGTGACGGTATGGACATCGAATACATAGTTTCGTCCGCGGAGGATATCGACTTCCCCGACGGCACATTCGACGTTATAACAGCCTGCCAGTGCTTTTTCTACTTTGACTATGAAGTTGTTCTGCCGAAGCTTGCGAAGCTGCTGAAGGACGGCGGAAGGCTGGTCATTCTCTTCATGGCGTGGGTGCCTGCTGATGATGCTGTTGCAAAGGCGAGCGAGGAGCTCGTGCTCAAGTACAATCCCAAGTGGTCGGGAGGAGGCTACGAACGCACTCCCGTATTTGTGCCGGAGGTCGCTGAGAAGTATTTCGACATCGAATCCCGCGACAACTATGACATAAAGGTGCCGTTCACCCGCGAGAGCTGGAACGGCAGAATGAAAGCCTGCCGCGGCGTAGGAGCTTCCATGACGGAGCAGGAGATAGCCCTCTGGGAGGCTGAGCACATAAAAATGCTGAGCGCAACTCCCTCCGACGAGCTGGAGATACTCCACCACGCGGCAGCAGCTATACTGCGCAAGAAATAATTAAATATGTTTTTTTGAAAAAGCTATTGCTTTTTCTGCCAAAGTGTGGTATGATATAAAAGCATTTGAAATTCCGTCTGTATATCTCACATACAGATGAGGGTTAATGCCGAAAGACATTAAATCGGATAGTCCGCTGCCCGATACCTGCATTAGCAGAGAGCTGCTCCGCAGCTTATGTGACTTGTTCACCATTGATATTTTCTGCGTCTGCGGTTAGCTGGACCGCCTTCGCGGAACGGGTATGAATGTTCGGAAATTTTAGGAGGATTTTAAAATGGATGCACTCAAGCTCATCAGCGAATCAAGCATGAAGGAAAACGTTCCCCAGTTCAACATCGGTGATACCATCAAGGTACACGTAAAGATCAAGGAAGGCGACAAGAGCCGTATCCAGGTCTTTGAGGGTACAGTTATCGCTAAGAAGCACGGCGGTATCAACGAGACATTCACTGTAAGACGTGTAGCACACGGCTGCGGTATCGAGAGAGTATTCCCTCTTCACTCACCTGTTGTTGACAAGATCGAGATCGTTAGATGCGGTAAAGTCCGCAGAGCTAAGCTCTACTACCTCAGAGACAGAGTTGGTAAGGCTGCTAAGGTCAAGGAACAGATCCGCTAAAAGCGGTACAGAGCATAAATGCCGGCATAAATGCCGGCGTGAGGCTCTGAATCCTCAGGGGACGCAAAGTCCCTTTTTTGCTACATACTTAATTACTGCGAGGTGACGTTATGGAAAACGCTAACGAAAACGCTGGAATAAATGATAACGGTCAGGAGAACGGCAAAAACAGCACACTTCTGAATGATATAATAGAAATTGTTGAATCCACTCTCGTAACAGTATTCGTTATAGTAATGGTATTCACCTATCTGCTGCACCCTGTCAATATCGTGGGACATTCAATGGTGCCCACGCTCAATAAGAATTACGACCCCATGACGAACAACACGGACAAGATATTCATGTCAACTATCTATTTCGATGTTGATTACGGCGATGTGCTGGTTATCGACAAGGACGTGAACTATCTCCTCGACGAGAATGGCAATGTATATGTTCCGTCGGGACCGGGCTCAGAGGCTATCGGCGAGTGCATTATCAAGCGAGTTATCGCCAAGGGCGGTCAGACTGTTGACATCAGAGACGGCAAGGTCATAGTTGACGGAAAAGAGCTCGACGAGCCCTACATCAACGAGGCAGACTCTACAAACGATGTCGGCTACGGCGCATTCACCGACCAGTACCCCATAACCGTTCCCGAGGGATACTATTTTGTAATGGGAGATAACCGCAATCACTCCACAGACAGCCGCGCACGCTGCGTCGGACTTGTAAAGAAAGACCAGATATACGGCAAGGCTATCGTGAAGTATTCACCTATCAAAGAGTTTGATATACTTACAGATTCCGTGAAGGGACCTAAGAAATAATGGCGGATCCTGCCAATAAAGAAAGCAGAGGGTTACTGCGCAGTCTGGGCGATATAGCCGAGACTATGCTGATAACTCTGTTCTGCTTTACGCTGGTATTTACGTATCTGCTCAGGATAGTGACAGTAAGCGGCGGCTCGATGGAGAGCACTCTCATGCCCGATGACAAGCTTCTCGTGAACCTTATGGACAGGGCGCCCGAGCAGGGCGACATCGTCCTTGTCAATGCCAAGAATAGCTATACTCTCGCCGATGACGGCTCTGTCAAAGAGGGAAAAGGACTCGATACAGTCATCGTCAAGCGCGTGATAGCCTGCGAAGGGCAGACCATAGACATCGACTTCGGCTCCGGCAAGGTAACAGTAGACGGCAAGCGGCTCCACGAGGACTATCTTCACCTCGGACTGACCCATGCCGACGAGGGCGCATTCACCGGCAGATACCCGCTGACAGTGCCCGAGGGCTATATATTTGTCATGGGAGACCATCGTTCGGTCTCGAAGGACAGCCGCTCTCCGGATGTGGGATTTGTTCCCTTGGAAAGCGTTACCGGAAGAGTGGTATTCAGGATATCGCCTGCCGGCAGGATAGGAACTGTCCGCTGAAAAACAGGAGGCAGCTTTGGAAAACAACGATATAAAAACGATACAGTGGTTTCCGGGTCATATGGCGAAGACACGCCGTGCTATCGCGGCGAATCTCAAGCTTGTGGACGCAGTAGTCGAGCTCATCGACGCGCGAACTCCCATGAGCAGCCGCAATCCGGAGATAGACTCGCTCACAGCGAAGAAGCCGCGTATCGTACTTCTCAATAAATGCGACCTCGCCGACGCGAATGCGACCTCGGCATGGGTCAATTATTTCAAGAATGAAAACGTGACTGCTCTTGCAGTTGACTGCAAGTCGGGAAAGGGGCTCAACAAGCTCATGCCGACGCTGAAGTCGACCGTACTGAAGGAGCTCATGGACAAGCGTGAGCGCAGTGGAATGGTCGGAGCACCGATAAGACTGATGATACTCGGCATACCGAATGTCGGCAAGAGCTCGCTGATAAACAGGCTTGCCGGCGGAAAGCGTGCAAAGGTCGAGGACAGACCCGGTGTAACCCGCACAAAGCAGTGGGTAAAGCTTCAGGACAACACCGAGCTCCTTGATATGCCGGGCGTACTGTGGCCTAAATTCGAGGACCAGTCCGCGGCGGTAAGACTTGCGTTTACAGGTGCTATAAGCGACGATATCCTCGATATCGAGACTCTCGCGATGAAGCTTCTGAGCTTCCTTGCAGAGAGCTATCCGCAGTCGCTTATTGACAGATATAAAATAGAATTTGACGAGAGCGACGACGGGCTCAGCCTGCTTGAAAAGGTAGGAAAGAAGCGCGGAATGGTCATATCCGGCGGCGAGATAAACACCGAAAGAGCGGCAATAACCGTCCTTGACGAATTCAGGAGCGGCAAGCTCGGACGCATAACGCTCGAAGCAACGCCGGCTAAGGAGTGACTATGGCAAGGATAATTCTCCATAAGGAGCTCTTTGAATACGACAGCGCAGTCCGCACGGAATATCCGGTAATATGCGGAGTTGACGAAGCCGGCAGAGGACCTCTCGCGGGAGACGTCTACGCGGCGGCAGTAGTCCTCGACGATGAAACGCTGATAGACTACCTCAACGACAGCAAGAAGATATCGGAATCGCGGCGCGAGAAGCTCTACGACGAGATAATCGACCGCGCTAAGGCATACTGCATCGCGACTGCGACAGTTGAGGAGATAGACAGGCTGAATATCCTTGAAGCGACGATGCTGGCGATGAAGCGCGCAGTTGAAGGGCTGGGCATAAAGCCTGATATGGCAATGGTAGACGGCAACAGACTGCCGGAGCTCGATTGTCCGGCGCAGTGCGTGATAAAGGGAGACGCGACCTCAGCTTCTATCGCGGCAGCGTCAGTGCTTGCAAAGGTGTCGCGTGACCGCTACATGAGGGATATCGCGGAGAAGTACCCGCAGTACGGATTTGAGCAGCACAAGGGCTACGGAACGGCTCTGCACTGCGAAATGCTCAGGAAATACGGTCCGAGCGAGGTACACCGCAGAACATTTCTGAAAAAGATACTCGGTGAGTGACATGAACAGGACCGAGACAGGCAGACTCGGCGAGGAGCGCGTATGCGCGTACCTTACTGAGCGTGGCTATAACATTGCCGCGCGGAATTTCCGCATACGCGGCGGCGAGATAGACATTATCGCTGAAAACGGGGATTACATCGCCTTTGTCGAGGTGAAGTCCCGCAAGCCGGGCAGCATGGTCGGCGGCTTTGAAGCGGTAAACAAGCGGAAGCAGGGGCTGATAATAAAGACTGCGTGTGAGTATATGCGCAGGAATCCGAATCTGCTCCAGCCGAGATTCGACATAGCCGAGGTCATAATAGACCGCGGGAACGTCCTCGGGATCGACTACATTGAAAACGCATTTGATACCACAGGGTATGATGTGTATTTCTGAGCCGACAACACGACCATACAGGATAAATACAATTGTTAAAAAATTGCCGATACCGGTAAAATCTTATAAAAGGGTGATCCTATGTTTTACAACAGCACAAGAAACAGCAGCGTAAAAGTCAGCAGCGCAGAGGCTATCACGCAGGGAATCTCAGTTGAGGGCGGACTCTTTGTCCCTGAGAGCATTCCCGAGCTCTCATTCGACGAGATAAAGGCTCTCGGCGACATGAAATACGCCGACAGAGCGGCATACGTTTTTGCGAAGTATCTGACAGATTTCACAGATGCAGAGATACACTACTGCACTGACAATGCCTACAGCACCAAGAATTTCGAGACTGACGGCATCGCTGAGATGGCTCATCTCTTTGACGGAACATATATGCTCGAGCTCTGGCACGGTCCTACCTGCGCATTCAAGGATATGGCGCTCCAGATACTCCCTTACTTCCTCACGACATCGGCAAAGAAGATAAATCTCGACAAGAAGATAGTCATTCTTGTTGCAACATCAGG
>DEDQ01000054.1:57665-61834 GCA_002350065.1 Ruminococcus flavefaciens | reverse complement strand
ATCCTCGTATTCTACCCCGAGGACGGCGTAAGCCCGATGCAGAAGCGCCAGATGAAGACTCAGGAGGGCGCAAATGTCGGAGTATGCGCTATCAAGGGCAACTTTGACGACTGCCAGAACGGAGTAAAGGCGATTTTCACAAACGACGAGGTCAAGGACAAGCTGGCAGCAAACGGCATGATGTTCTCATCTGCAAACTCTATCAACTGGGGACGTCTCGTACCTCAGGTAGTATACTACGTATCAGCATATGCAGAGCTCGTGAAGGACGGCGAGATAGAACTCGGCGACAAGATAAACATCGTTGTTCCGACCGGCAACTTCGGCAATATCCTTGCTGCATACTATGCAAAGCACATGGGAGTTCCGGTAAACAAGCTCATCTGCGCATCGAACATCAACAACGTACTCACTGATTTCATCAACACAGGCGTATATGACAGAAACAGAGAGTTCTTCGCAACGGTTTCACCGTCAATGGATATCCTCATCTCGAGCAACCTCGAGAGACTTCTCTACCTCATGACAGGCAGGGACGACAAGCTCATCAACGAGTGGTTCGGCAAGCTTGCTTCCGAGGGCAGATACGAGGTAAACGACAGCGTCAAGGCTCAGCTCAGAGACGAGTTCTTCGGCGGCTTCTGCGACGACGAGCAGACAAAGGCAACTATCCACGACATCTACTCAAAGTATTCCTACACCTGCGACACACACACAGCTGTTGCAGTCAAGGTATACGGTGATTACAAGGCAGCTACAGGCGATACGACAAAGACAGTCATCGCTTCCACAGCAAGCCCGTATAAATTCAGCGCAGCCGTTCTCGAGGCACTCGAGGGCAAGGCTTCCGATATCGACGAATATGCAAAGGTAGACCGCATAGCCGAGCTTTCGGACATTCCTGTTCCCGCAGCGCTTGCTGACCTTAAAAACAAGCCTGAGCGCTTCTGCGACGTTATCGACAAGGCTGAGCAGAAGGATTACGTGCTCGGAACACTCGGTATCTGATGAGTCTGTACGTCATCGGAGACCTTCACCTGACATTCAGCGACCCGTCAAAGACTATGGAGGTCTTTCCGGGCTGGGAGAATTATCAGGAGCGTATCGAGAAAAACTGGCTTGAAACGGTCAAGCCGGAGGATACCGTAGTGATAGCGGGCGACCTTTCGTGGGGAATCTCTCTCCAGCAGGCAGAGCCGGATTTCCGCTTCATAAACGGACTTCCGGGCAGAAAGCTGATACTCAAGGGCAACCACGACTACTGGTGGGTGACAAAGAAAAAAATGGAGACATTTTTTGCTGAAAACGGCTTTGATACGCTGAACATAATCCACAACAACCACTATGCCTACGAGAATTACGGCATATGCGGCACACGCGGCTGGGTGAACGGTACTGACGGCAGCAGGGACGTTCAGGACGAAAAAGTCCTCAAACGCGAGGTACAGCGTCTTGAAACGTCGATAAAATCGGCGGTGGGAGCGGGGCTTGAACCGCTGGTATTCATGCATTATCCGCCGATATTTGCATCAAATTTCAATTATGATATACTTGAGATACTCTACCGCTACAACATAAAAGAGTGCTACTACGGACATATCCACGGACGCTCAGCGCATGAGCTCTGCGTCAAAAACACCTATGACGGCGTGAATTTTCACCTGATATCAGGGGATTATATACATTTTATGCCTGAGAAAGTTCTCTGATGTTGTAGAAAATGTAGAAGTAAGAAAATTCTATAGAAAAATAGTTTGAAATGTGGTATAATATTCCAAGTATTGTTTTAGATGTACCACTGGTCATCAGTTTATTAATATCATGGAGGATCATTATGAGCTTAAAATCATCAAACAAAACAGATGTAAACACCACAGAGCTGGTAATCACTATCGACCCTGTTACTTTTGAGGCAGCTGTTGAAAAGGAATTCCAGCGCCAGAAGAAGAACATCCAGATCAAGGGCTTCAGAAAGGGCAAGGCTCCCAGAAAGCTCGTTGAGAAGGAATTCGGCGAGGGCGCATTCTACGAGGGCGCTATCAACTCACTTCTCGGACCCGAGATCGACGCAGCAGTAAGCGAGACAAAGCTTATCCTCGTTGACAGACCCAACGTTGAAGTAACATCTATCGACAAGGAAAACGGCGTAGAGCTCAAGGCTATCTGCGTAACAAAGCCTGAGATCGAGATCTCTGACTACAAGGGCATCAAGGCTCCCAAGGAAGTCAAGGAGATCACAGACGAGGATATCGAGAAGCAGATCGAGATTATCAGAAAGAAGAATGCACGTATAGTTTCTGTTGAGGACAGACCCGCTCAGATGGACGACGAAGTAGTTATCGACTTCGAGGGCTTCTTCGGCGATGAGGCATTTGAAGGCGGCAAGGGCGAGGATCACCCCCTCAAGCTCGGCAGCGGTCAGTTCATCCCCGGCTTCGAGGATCAGATCGTTGGCCACAGCATCGGCGATGAGTTCGACGTAGTCGTAACCTTCCCCGAGGATTATCATATGTCTGACTATGCAGGCAAGGAAGCTACATTCAAGACAAAGGTAAAGGCTATCAGCTACGAGGAGCTCCCCGAAATCAACGACGACCTCATCAAGGACGCTACAGAGTTCGATACAGTTGACGAGTACAAGGCTGACATCAGAACAAAGCTCGAAGAGGCTGCAAAGGATCAGGCTGAGGCTGCATATGAGACAGCTATCCTCAACGCTGTTATCGCAAAGGTAGATGCACCTATCCCGAACTGTATGTATGAGCAGAGGATCGACAACCTTATCCGTTCATTCGACCAGCAGCTCCAGCAGCAGGGCATGAATCTCAAGCTCTACTGCCAGTATACAGGCATGGACGAGGACGCTATCAGAGATACTTACAGAGACAGAGCAGAGAACGAAGTAAAGCTCCGCCTCGCACTTGAGAAGATCGCTGAGCTCGAGAACATCGAGGTAACAGAAGAAGATGTAAACAACGGTCTTTCAGAGATCGCTGCTGCAAACAAGATGGACGTTGAGACTATCAAGAAATTCATTCCTCTCGATGAGTACACAATGGACATGAAGGTACAGAAGGCAGTTGACTTCGTTAAGGAAAACGCTGTTATTGACAATTCCGCAAAGGAAGAGTCTGCTGAATAAGCGAAAAAGCATAAATATAACCATGTTGTCCCGCATATAATTTGTGGGACAACAGTTTTTAAAGAAAGGGCGATGAAATTATGAGCTTTATACCATATGTTGTCGAACAGACGAGCCGCGGAGAAAGATCCTACGATATTTTCTCACGACTTCTGAATGACAGAATAATAATGCTTTCGGATCAGGTAAACGATACCACCGCGAGCCTTGTTGTGGCGCAGCTCCTTTTCCTTGAAAGTCAGGACACCGAGAAGGATATCTCACTTTATATAAACAGCCCCGGCGGCTCGGTAACAGCCGGCATGGCGATATATGACACTATGAACTATATCAAGTGCGACGTATCTACTATCTGTGTCGGAATGGCAGCTTCAATGGGAGCATTCCTGCTCTCTGCCGGAGCAAAGGGCAAGCGTATCGCCCTCCCCAACAGCGAGATAATGATACACCAGCCCCTTATCGGAGGCGGTCTCGGCGGTCAGCAGACCGATATCATGATACACGCTAAAAACCTTGAAAGAACAAGAGAAAGACTCGAAGCTATCATGGCTGAGAATTCCGGAAAGACAGTCGAAGAGATGCACGCAGCCTGCGAGCGCGACAACTACATGACCGCTCAGGAGGCACTTGAATTCGGACTCATCGACAAGGTTATCGAGAAAAGGTAGGTTTTCTGAATGGCTGAGTTTAAATCATGCAGCTTCTGCGGAAAGGGCGAGAACAGAGTTCAGAGTATGTTTTCTGCGGGTTCTGCAAATATCTGTGACGAATGCGTTGTATACTGCTATGAGATGATATTCGGACAGGGCATATCAAAGGCTCAGAGAAAGGCAGCAAAGGGCGAAAAGAATGCTGACCTTTCAAGTATGAAGCTCCTGAAGCCTGTCGAGATAAAGAACTTCCTCGACGAGTACGTTATCGGTCAGGACGAGGCAAAGATATCGCTCTCAGTCGCAGTTTACAACCACTATAAGCGCATAATGAGCCAGAGCAGCGACAACGACGGCGTAGAGCTCCAGAAGAGCAA
>DEDQ01000054.1:56712-57610 GCA_002350065.1 Ruminococcus flavefaciens | reverse complement strand
TGAACGTGCCGTTTGCTATCGCTGACGCAACTACTATCACAGAAGCCGGCTATGTCGGCGACGACGTCGAGAACGTGCTCCTGCGCCTGATACAGGCTGCTGACTACGATATAAAGGCAGCCGAGCGCGGAATCATCTACATTGACGAGATAGACAAGATAGCGAGAAAGTCGGAGAACACATCTATCACCCGTGACGTAAGCGGCGAGGGCGTACAGCAGGCACTTCTGAAGATAATCGAGGGAACTGTCTCAAACGTACCTCCGCAGGGCGGCAGAAAGCACCCGAATCAGGAGACCTTACAGATAGACACAAAGAATATCCTCTTCATCTGCGGCGGAGCATTTGACGGACTCGAGCGCCAGATACAGAAGCGTATCGGCAAGGCGCCTATCGGCTTCGGCGGCGAGATAAAGACGGACAAGGTCGAAAAGACCAACATCTTCAAGCAGGTAATACCGAAGGACCTCATCAAATTTGGCATGGTACCCGAGTTTGTAGGACGTCTGCCGGTAATAACAGTGCTTGAGGAGCTCAACGAAGAGTCGCTCGTATCTATCCTCACAGAGCCTAAGAATGCGCTTATCAAGCAGTATAAGAAGCTGTTCGAGTACGATGACATCGAGCTTGAGATAAACGACGACGCGCTTGTAGAGATAGCCAAGAAGGCGATAGCTCAGAAGACTGGCGCAAGAGGACTTCGCTCGATACTTGAAGGAGTGCTCATGAAGAGTATGTATCTTGTACCGTCTGACGGAAGCATTGCGAGGGTAACTGTTACGAAGGAATGCATAACAGAAAAGGCTCAGCCGATACTTACGAACAGACGAAATAAAATCGTTCCCATGGCTGAATCAGTATAAAATAAAATCCGGACATAAAGCCGGTACTCGTACAG
>DEDQ01000054.1:51462-56440 GCA_002350065.1 Ruminococcus flavefaciens | reverse complement strand
TCTATATGGGTATTGACCTTACGACCGGATTTTATTTTATCATTTATTTTCAAACTTGGGCATGAGCTGGAGCTTATGGAGATTATTCCTGTGCATACGGTCTATTTTCTCCTTGAGCTCAGGCTTGTCGGAGAGGTCGGTTAGTCCGCGGATATAGCGGTCGAGTTCAGCATAAGTAAAGCCGAGGTTTTCCTCATCAGTTTTGCCGCAGAGACCGTCTATCGGCACTTTATGCACGAGCTCTTTCGGGAGTCCGAGGTAGTCGCCGACCTGTAAAACCTCAGTAACGGTGAGGTCGGAGAGGGGAGAGAAGTCACCGGCGGCATCGCCAAACTTCGTAGAATAGCCTATCCAGTCCTCGGAGAGGTTGCAGGTATTAACGACACGTCCGCCGAGGCAAGCTGCAACAGCATAAAGTGTAGTCATTCTGATACGTGCTGGAGTATTGATTATCGCCTGCTGAGTGGGCTCGATGTGCTTTTTGAGCTCGTTCATGAAAGTGCTCACAGTATCGCCTATATTTATAACAGCATGGTCTATTCCGAGAGTTTCAACAAGCAGGTGGCTGCAGTTTATATCAGCTTGTTCGCCCTGCGGCATGAGGACTCCGAATACCCTGTCTTTGCCGAGAGCCTTTACGCATACGGCTGCGGCAATGGAACTGTCCTTGCCTCCGGAAATGCCGATAACTGCCTTAGTTTCGGGAGATGCGTTATTCTCGAAGTAAGTCTTTACCCAGTTGATGAGAGCTTCTGTTGTCTTTTCAACGTTGAATTCGTAGCTCATAGGATAACCTCCAAAATCAAATTATGTAATTAGTATAGCACTGACAGGGAGATTTGTCAATCATGATTTGCGGGCTTGATTAATAATTTGCATGAAGAATTATTAATTATATGTGCAAATTTAGTAAGGGAGCGTTTGTGCTCTGCTTGGGTATGTTATTTGTCTTTGAAGGCAGGTCCTCAGGTTTGAAATCGAGGATTTATGTAATGCAATGAATAAAAGTCCTTTCATCTATCTGTCACATTTTTTTCATCAAATCAACACACGTAGTCGTTGAAATAAAGCCCCAAAAATGATATAATTGTAATGTTTAAGCCATAAATGATATGTTGAAAGGGGAATATAATGAAACATTATCTTGAATCCATAGACAGCGTTCTTTCGGAGGTCAACAGCTCTAAAGCCGGTCTGACCGCTGACGAAGCCGCAAAAAGGCTCGCTGCAAACGGAGCGAACAAGCTCGATGAGCCGCCTAAGCCAACTCTGCTCGCTCGCTTTGTCGAACAGTTCAAAAACCCGATGATACTCGTTCTGCTCGCAGCTGCCGTAATATCGGCAATTACCGGTATCGTTTCCGAGGGTAAGCTCGAAGCTGACGTATTTATAATCCTTTTCGTTGTTATCGCAAATGCGGTCCTCGGCGTTTATCAGGAAAACAAAGCCGAATCCGCTATCGAGGCGCTTCAGGCTATGAGTGCGGCTCAGAGCAAGGTCTACCGCTCCGGCGAGCTCGTCGTTATCCCGAGCTCTGAACTCGTTACCGGCGACGTTATTGCTCTCGAAGCAGGCGACAACGTCCCCGCAGACTGCCGTATTCTCGAGGCTGCGGCTCTCAAGGCTGAGGAATCAGCTCTCACCGGCGAGAGCGTTCCCTGCGACAAGGACTGCGATGTCCTCACCGGCGAGGAGGTTCCGCTCGGCGACAGAAAGAATATGCTCTACATGGGCAGCAGCATCGCCTACGGACGCGCTGAGGCGGTTGTCGTTGCGACAGGTATGTCCACTGAAATGGGTAAGATAGCGGGCGCTATCGCTAACGCTGAGGACGATGAGACTCCGCTCCAGAAGAGCCTTACTCAGCTCAGTAAGATACTCTCAGTTGCGGTGCTCCTTATCTGCGTTTTCATACTCGTTATCAGCGTAGGAGAGAAGTTCCTCCAGCATGAGGATATCACTCTTCCCGTATTCCTTGAATCCTTCATGATAGCTGTCAGCCTCGCTGTTGCGGCTATTCCTGAGGGACTTGCGGCTGTTGTTACCGTAGTTCTCTCTATCGGCGTTACGAATATGTCCAAGCGCGGAGCTGTTATCCGCCGTCTGACTGCCGTTGAGGCTCTCGGCTGCGCTCAGGTAATATGCTCCGATAAGACCGGTACTCTCACTCAGAACAAGATGACCGTTGTCGAGGAGAGCACAAGCGACAAGGAGCTCCTTGCAAAGGCTATGGCGCTCTGCTGTGACGCTGTTCTCAATTCTGACGATACAGTTGCGGGCGAGCCGACTGAGGCGGCGCTCGTTGCATACGCTCACAAGTGCGGACTCAAAAAGTATGAGCTCGAGGCGGCGACTCCCCGTGAGGCTGAGGCTCCTTTCGATTCGCTCAGAAAGATGATGTCCACTATCCATAAGACCGGTGCAGGCTACGTTCAGTATACAAAGGGTGCGCCCGATGTTGTGCTCGGCAACTGCACGAAGATACTCGACGGGGGAAGCGTCCGCGATATGACTGATTCCGACCGCGAGAGCATCCTGAAGCAGAACAAGGCTATGGCGGATAAGGCGCTCCGTGTGCTTATGGCGGCTTACCGCGAGCATGATTCGCTTCCGGCGGATATTTCTCCTGCCGCTCTCGAGCATGACCTCATCTACATCGGCATGACCGGCATGATAGACCCTGTTCGTCCCGAAGTTAAGCCGGCTATCGGTCTCTGTCAGACTGCCGGTATCCGTCCTGTGATGATAACCGGCGACCATAGAGATACTGCTGTCGCTATCGCTAAGGAGCTCGGTATCCTCGGTGAGGGTCAGCAGGCTATCACAGGCGCAGAGCTCTCGAAAATACCCGATGAGGAATTCGACGCCACAGTTCAGAATTACAGCGTTTATGCCCGCGTTCAGCCTGAGCATAAGGTTCGTATCGTAAACGCATGGCGCAAGAAGAAAATGACTACCGCTATGACCGGTGACGGCGTTAACGACGCTCCGTCTATCAAGAGCGCTGATATCGGCGTCGGCATGGGCATAACCGGTACTGATGTTACCAAAAACGTTGCGGATATGGTCCTCACTGACGACAACTTCGCTACTATCGTCGGAGCCGTTGAAGAGGGCAGACGTATCTACGATAATATCCGCAAGGCTATACAGTTCCTGCTTTCAAGCAACCTCAGCGAGGTAATATGCATTCTTATCGCTACTTTCGGTCTTGGAAGCCTCACTGGCGGTCCGTTCGTCATCTTCGGACCTGTTCACCTCCTCTGGATTAACCTCGTTTCTGACTGCTTCCCCGCTGTCGCTCTCGGTATGGAATCGGCTGAGCCCGGTATCATGCAGCGTAAGCCCCGCAGCAGCAGCGCTCACATCTTCTCTGACGGTCTCGGAGTTAACCTCCTGTGGCAGGGTCTTGTGATATCTGTCCTCACACTCGTTTCGTACGTTATAGGCGCTCAGACCTCTCCCGCAGCAGGTACAACTATGGCGTTCATCACTCTTTCAGTCTGCGAGATGCTCCACTCATGGAACATGAGAAGCCTCAGAAAGTCGATTTTCGCAATGCACAGCCATAACAAGATGCTCGCACTTTCGATAGTCGTTTCGTTTGTGCTCATCGTGCCGATACTGCTCGTACCTGCACTCAGAAACATCTTCGACCTCGTTGCTCTCGATGCTATGCAGTATGTATGGGCGTTCGTCCTCGCGGCTGTTATAGTTCCCGTAGTTGAAGTCGTAAAGGCTATTCAGCGAGCTATTAGCAAATAAGAATATGCCCCCGAGGATATCGGGGGCTATTTGATGTAAGGAGAATCCATGATAAAATTTATCAAGTCCCAGCCTGTTCTCGCGATATCTTTCGTCGCGGCAGCTGTGACAATGTTCATCGTCCTGCCGGACGCTAAATATGCCGGATATATCAATACGACCGTGCTCATTGAGCTTTTCGCCCTCATGATAGCGGTCGCCGGTTTCCGCAGCGTCGGTATCTTCGACCGCGCAACAGACCTCATGCTACGAAAGGCTGGCACTATCCGCCGCCTCGGACTGATATTTATCCTGCTGTGCTTCTTCTCGTCTATGCTTGTGACGAATGACGTCGCACTCATTACTTTTGTCCCGCTTACGCTGATGATATTCAGCGGCATTAAGGACGAGCGCAGCCGCATACTCACTATAGTCCTCGAGACCGCTGCTTCTAACCTCGGAAGTATGCTCACTCCGGTCGGAAATCCCCAGAATCTCTACATATACGACCACTACAGGCTCACGATGATAGACTTCGTCAGGACAATGCTCCCCTCAGGAGCGCTGAGCCTTGCCGCTCTGATACTGCTGACTCTGCTTCTGCCTAAAACGGAGTGCGGAACTCATAAATCGGACAAGTCTGAGATAAAAAAAGCTCCCACTATCGCATATGCACTGCTGTTTGCGGCGTGTCTGCTTGTAGTATTCCGAGTGCTTCCTGAGTGGGTCATACTCGCGGCGGCAGTCATCATAGCTCTCGTGTTCGACTGGAATCTGCTCCTTAAAGCAGACTATCCGCTTCTTGCGACCTTTGTGTGCTTCTTCGTGTTCGTCGGTAATGTCGCCCGAGTCGGAGCTGTAAACGACTTTTTCAGCGAGATGATTTCCGGCAGAGAACTGATAGTCTCGATTTTGCTCTCGCAGGTGATAAGCAATGTTCCGGCGGCGCTCATGCTCTCCGGATTCACTGACAACGGTACGGAGCTCCTCCTCGGCGTTGACCTCGGCGGACTCGGTACTATCATCGCTTCCCTCGCAAGCCTTATTTCATTTCAGTTTTATCGCAAGTCGGAGGGTGCTAAAGCCGGAAAGTATCTGCTCGTGTTCACGGGTATCAGCATAGTCCTGCTGATACCGCTCCTGATAATGAATCTGCTTATATTCTGAAAATTATCCGTTCATGTGTATATCAAAAAAATTGCCCCGAAGCGTTAAGGTCAATACCCATATAGAA
>DEDQ01000054.1:50264-51423 GCA_002350065.1 Ruminococcus flavefaciens | reverse complement strand
ATTGACAGACCTTCAATTCTGTGTTATAATTGTCACTAACAAAAATCGGAATTAAGAGGAGTATTCTATGGATAAAGATAAAGTGAGAGTCATTAAAATAATTAAAGAAGCGCTGTTTGAATATATTTATGAAAATTTTATTGCAAAACAAGATGAGTATTTAGATGTTGATAAGACTGAAGTATCAAATTATTTTGATATTGATTATGAGAATGGACATTTTATTTTCTGCGCAATAAAATTTGAAGAGNNAAACTTCTATATGGGTATCCGTCATAAACGTTTCGGGGCATTGATTTTTTGTTATTTAAAGAGAGCATTGTTCGAGCTTGGAGAGATACTCTACACTTTTGGAAATGTATTCCGTCGGAAGCGTTTTTCAGCAAGAGGATACTTTTCTTCTTCAAGAGGCGGACAAAGTCTGCATAGGTCGCCGTATTTTTGCTTTATCGTGTTAATTGCTTCATTCATGCTCAAGCCTCCATGATTAATAAAAAAACGCCTCGGCTATTGCCGAGGCGCTGGTGAGACATGAGGGATTTGAANNCTTAAAAGGCGTATGCTCTACCGGCTGAGCTAATGTCTCAGAGCAGATATAATTATAACAGAAATCTGATGCTTTGTCAAGCTTGTCTGCAATTTTTGATAAATTGGACATAATTCTGGATTTATGCCGCCCCCAAAATGTCATTTTGCCGATTTTTAAAGTGACTGTTGACAAATGAGTAAACTCGTGATATAATATATATCGTTGCGAATGTGCTTGTAGCTCAGCTGGATAGAGTGACTGGCTACGAACCAGTAGGTCGGGGGTTCGAATCCCTCCAGGCACGCCATGCGTCTCGGCAATAGCCGGGGCGTTTTTTTTTTGCTTGACAAATCTGCACGAAAATGCTATAATACCACTTGAGCAGACTACGCGGCAGCGGAAACGTTTTAGTTTATGAGGAAAGTCCGGGCATCACAGAGCAGGGTAGCTGCTAACGGCAGCCGAGGGCGACCTTAGGGCTAGTGCAACAGAGATATACCGCCGCTTTTGCGGTAAGGATGGAAAGGCGAGGTAAGAGCTCACCAGAGTGCGGGAGACCGTGCTGCTATGTAAACCCTACCCGATGCAACGTCTATTGGTGCTTCGTATCTTAACGCCGGCTCGGCGGAT
>DEDQ01000054.1:48443-50177 GCA_002350065.1 Ruminococcus flavefaciens | reverse complement strand
AGGCTCTCTTTTTTTGTGCCGTTTTTCAGTATTCTATCCCCTTGCGTGCCTTTATACCTTTATTATACGGGTGCTTGTGCGCGAGCATTTCTGTTACATAGTCCGCAAGAGTGCAAAGCTCCTGTGGAGCTTCGCGCCCCGTGAGGACCAGCTCGCATTCGCTGCTTGCCGCGAGTTCTATCAGTTCTGACGCTTTATCAGTATCAAGAAGCCTTTTGTTGTATGCGCCGATAGATTCGTCAAGCACGATGAGGTCGGCTTTGCCGCTGAGTATAGCCTCTTTTGCACGGGAGAGAAGCTCGTTGTGCTGCGCTGTGACGGTTTTAAGCTCAGCCGCAGACATTGCCGATGTGAATTTGTCGCAGTCCGGCGTGCAGGCAGTTTCTATCCCGAGCTTTTTCAGCTCTGATATTTCGGAGGATGTTCCGTTTTTTAGAAACTGAAAAAAGTAAACCTTTTTACCTGCACCGTTGGCTCTTACTGCGAGACCGACTGCTGCTGTTGTTTTACCTTTTCCGTTTCCAGTGTAAATGTGTAACATTATTCGTCACGCTCCAATCGCAATATACGGTTAAATTATAGCATTTTTTTACTGAAAAAGCAATATTTGAATGAAGCTATGTCAGTTTTTACAGTCGGCTCGTTACAGAATTGTCAAAAATAGACAAAGTTGGTATTTTTCACATTTTCCTCTTTACTTCTTGTTATTATTGTGGTATCATATACTAAAGGTGAAATATGTCCTGAAAATATTTTATTGATTTTACAATTACAGCTCTTTACTTTTATACTCTGTTGTGTTAAAATGAATAAAGCAATTGTTTTCTGCATTTTCGCCCTATGGCAGATTGGAGTAACTAAAATGATAGATAAAATCAAATCTGAAAGCATGGATCTACTCTTTGAGGCTATCCTTACACTTGAATCCGTTGACGACTGCTACAAGTTCTTTGATGACCTCTGCACAAGCCTCGAGCTGAAGGCTTTTGCTCAAAGACTGCACGTAGCAAGACTTCTCGACGAGCATCGCGTCTACAACAGCATCGTTACCGAAACAGGCGCAAGCACGGCGACTATAAGCAGAGTCAACCGCTCTCTCAAGGACGGAAACGACGGCTATAATATAGTGTTCGACAGGCTTAAAGAGAAAAATCTGCTGAAATAAAAAATTTCTGAAAGGAAGTATCACATGAAAAAATCGGATTTTTTCAAGAAGACTGCTGCGGCGCTGACTGCTGCTGCGACGCTTCTTACCGGCAGTGCTTTTACGGCGAGCGCTGCTGTGGTCGATGAAGAGAATCCAAACAACTACGACAACTTTGCTGAAGCTCTTCAGCTTGCCCTCTGCTTCTATGATGCAAACAAGTGCGGAGACAAGGTTGCCAACGATGGTTACTATTCATGGCGCGGCAACTGTCACGTAAAGGACGCTGAGATCCCTCTCCAGCCCCTTAATCCTATGCCTGAGCTATACGGCGAGTCTAAGAACGACGGCTCTGAAAATGGCAAGGACCAAGAGAAAAAAGAGGATAAACAGCCTATCGGTGAAGGTAAGGGCGACGGCGGACTCAGTGAGGCAAAGGGTCTTTACGAAGGCGTTACCATGTCTGAGGAATTCATCGAGGAGAACCGTAAGTTCCTTGACCCCGACGGAAACGGTACGCTCGACCTTACAGGCGGCTGGCACGACGCCGGTGACCACGTTAAGTTTGGTCTTCCCGGAAGCTATTCCGC
>DEDQ01000054.1:43844-48311 GCA_002350065.1 Ruminococcus flavefaciens | reverse complement strand
ACTGCTATCAGGTGGGCGAGGGAAACAACGACCATAACTACTGGTGCGCTCCTGAGCTTCAGGTCGACGATACTGTAGTTGCTTCGTCTTCATGTGCTGTTAAGCGTCCCGCTTACTTCGCTACAACTGAAATGCCCGCTCCTGACCAGTGCGCAGGCGCTGCGGCTTCACTTGCTATAAACTACCTCAACTTCAAGGATACAGATGCTGATTATGCGGCTGAGAGCCTCAAGTATGCAAGAGCTCTTTATGAATTCGCTGTTGAGACTCATCAGGAGGAATGGACTCCCGGTACAACTCCGAGCTCGCTCGTTCTCGGATATGACGGCGGCTTCTACCACTCGAGCTATGACTACGATGAGCTCTCATGGGCTGCTGTATGGCTCTACTATGCTGCTGTTGCTGAGGCTGAGGACGCTAAGGGCGCTACTGAGGCTACTATCAAAAAGGCAACAGATGATGCTTACGACAAGTACATCATGGCTATCATCGCTGTTGATGAGGAGACCACTAACGCTAAGGGCGCTCATCCCTATACCGGCTATATGAAGCGTATCATCACTGATACCGGCAACTGCTGGCAGAACATCTGGGTACACTGCTGGGATACAGTTTGGGGCGGCGTATTCGCTAAGCTCGCACCTGTTACCAATACTGCCCGCGACTGGTATATCTTCCGCTATAACCTCGAATTCTGGTCCGGCTGTGCTGCAACTATCGACAGCTCTGACTGGGGCTATGAGCCTGTTCACGGTCATAAGTACTTCGGTATGGACGACTTCCTCTGGAATACTCCTATGACCTGCGACGAGATACCCGCTCTCAAGGACAGCGAGACAAGCGGCGACTTCATTGCTAAATCACCCAAGGGCTGGGCTGTTGTTTCCGGATACGGTTCTGCTCGTTATAACACTGCGGCTGGTCTCTGCGCTTGCGTTTACGCAAAGACGACCGGCGACGAAACTTTCATGCCGTGGGCTAAGGCTCAGATGGAGTATATCCTCGGCAAAAACCCCATGGGCTATTCTTACGAGGTAGGCTACGGCAACAGCTATGCTACCCAGCCTCACCACCGTGCTTCACACTGCTCTGAAAAGCAGAGCCAGGAGAACCTCATTCATCAGGTACACACTCTCTGGGGCGCTCTCGTAGGCGGTCCTGACCTCGATGACTTCCACCACGACGAAACAAAGGATTACATCTACAACGAAGTAACCGATGACTATAACGCAGGCTTCTGCGGCGATCTTGCCGGTCTTTACCACTTCTACGGCGCTAAGGGCAAGGAGTACGAAAAGGAAAACCACATAAACCCTGATTTCGATATGTCCAAGAATGCTAAGGCTGGCTACGATCAGGTAGATGCAGACGGAAATCCGCTTCCTGTTGGTCTCTACGCAGCAGGCGGTAAGAATCAGGAGCAGACTGGCAGCGTTCAGCTCAAGGTCGTTGTTTACAACAGAACTATCGATCCTCCGAGATTCGAGAGCAACCTCAAGGCAAGATATTACTTCAATATCAAGGAGCTCGTTGATCAGGGCTATAAACCCGAGGATTACATCTTCTACCGTATCGACTACGATCAGGAGAAGGGCTACTCGAATAACAAGAACGAGGTAAAATTCACACCTCCTACTAAGTATGACGACAAGGGCACTTACTACGTTGAGATGCAGTGGAAGGACTGCGACTTCTACGGAAGCCGTGTATTCCAGTTCGCTCTCGGCTACAAGCAGGACCTCGAAACATACGATGATGTAGAGTGGGATTCTACTAACGATTACAGCTATTCCGAGCTCGTTTCATTCGCTGACGAGAACGAAGCTGCTGCTATCACAGACAAGATCACTGTTTATGCTGACGATAAGCTCGTTTGGGGCGTTGAGCCGGACGGCACAACTCCGGAAGATGAACCTTCTGGTACAACAACTAAGAGCTCAGGCAAGGCTACTATGTGGGGCGATGCTAACCTCGACAAGAACGTTACAGTTGCAGACGCTGTTGCTATCCTTCAGAGCCTCGGCAACAAGGATAAGTACGTTCTCGAAGATCAGGGTAAGATCAACGCTGACGTTTTTGACAATGGCGACGGCATTACTGCAAAGGACGCTCTTACTATCCAGCAGGTAGACTCAGGGATCTACAAGCAGACAGACCTCCCCGTTTCTTACAAGAAGAAATAAAAATTTAAGGAGACCCGAATGGGTCTCCTTTTTTTGTGCTGTGTGGACGTGTTTATATCAGTCCGAAATGCTTCAATGCGTTGTAGATGCCGTCTTCCTCAATGGGTGTGGTTATGTACGAAACATAGGGATACAGCACCTCTGCACCGCCCATTGCTATACTGTTCGGAACTGCCCTCAGCATCGGCAGGTCGTTTGTGCTGTCTCCGATAGCGTAGGCGTTCTCCGGCGGGATATCAAGCTCGCGCAGTACCTTCTCTATCGCGGTCGCCTTTGAGAATCCGAGCGGCACGTTCTCGTAAAAGCCGTTCCCGCGGTCGATGATATCATAGTATCTGCTTACCTCGCGGCGGAAAAGCTCCATATCGCTGTCAGGATTCTCCCATATCACGAATTTGTCAAAGATGAAATCAGAGTCGGTAACTCTGCCGTCTGTAGGTATATGCTCCTCGACAAATGTGAGGAGGAAGTCGTCGAGGTCGGCATTGCGCGGAGCGTCGTCGTCAAAGAAGTATCCGTCACTTGCTTCGTATACCGGCGTAACGCCGCATTTGCGGTTCAGCTCTGCTATCATGAGGCAGTGCTCCTGCGTAAGCTCGTTGTGGAGCATGACCTCTCCGCCGCATTCGATATATGTTCCGCAGCCGCAGATAAGTCCGTCGAAGCCTATTTCACGGACTTTTTTGCTGACGTTGAATTCGGTCCGTCCGGTGTTTATAAAGGTGATGCAGCCGTTTTTCCTTGCCGCGGCTATGGCTCTGCGGGTGCTTTCGGGTATGAGCTGACGGGCGTCCTCGGTTATGAGAGTGCCGTCTATGTCGAAAAATATAACAGATCTCAAAAATCTCTCTCCTTTGCGGAAAATGATACATTCTACAGAATGATATTATAAAACATTGTGTAAAAAATGTCAAGGTCGGTGATTTCGCTTGCATTTTTAAAGAAAATATAGTATAATAGAATAGACCGGATATATACTCACGGTATTCCGGCATATTTCGATGATCCCACGAGGAATAATAATTATGGAACAGACCAGAAAAAGTGATAAAAATACAGAAAACGGCAACATCCTCTACGCGGTCGCTATGCGCGGTCTTGTGGCATTCCCGAAAATGGTCATGCACTTCGACGTCGCCCGCGAGAAGTCGGTTGCTTCGATAGAAAAGGCTCTCAAGGAGGGCGGAAAGCTCTTCCTCGTTACTCAGCATGAGACCTACGTTGATAATCCTAAGGCGTCAGACCTCTACAAGGTCGGCGTTGTTGCTGAGATAAAGCAGGTACTCAAGCTGCCTGACAATATCATGAAGGTGCTCGTTGAGGGTGTGTACAAGGCGAATCTCCTCCGTCTCATCGACGACGGCGAGACCCTTCAGGCGGAGATAAAGCGCACTCCCACATATTCAAGAGCTAAGGTGGACGAGGTCGAGGCTGAGGCTCTCATGCGCTCTATCAAGGACGTTTTCGAGCGCTATTCATCGTTCTTCCCGAAGATGCCAAAGGAGCTCCTTGCCTCAGTTATGACTCAGGACGACCCTATCAAGCTCTTCGAGACCGTTACATTCAACTGCAACCTCAACTACCGCGACAAGCAGACTCTTCTCGAGGAGTCGAATATCCTCAACAAGCTGTCAGTGCTCTTTGCCTGTCTTTCGTCCGAGGTGGAGATACTCGGGCTCGAGAACCTTATCAACGAGCAGACCAAGAACAGCATCGACAAGGGGCAGAAGGAGTATTACCTCCGCGAGCAGATGAGGATAATTCAGGAACAGCTCGGCGAGGACGATCAGGACGAGGCGTTCAGCTATATCAACGACATCGTTGAACTCAAAATAGACGAGGAGAGCCGCGAGAAGCTCCTTAAAGAAGCAGACAAGCTCGTGAAGCTCCCGCCCGCTTCTCAGGAAGCCTTCGTTATCAAGAATTACCTCGATACCATACTCGACCTGCCGTGGGGCAAGTTCACCAAGGCTAAGGTATCTATGGAAAAGGCTCAGGACGTGCTCGAAAAAGACCACTACGGTCTCAAAAAGGTCAAGGAGCGTATACTCGAGTTCCTTGCTGTGCATATGCTCAATCCCGAGATAAAGGGTCAGATAATCTGTCTTGCGGGACCTCCCGGTATCGGTAAGACCTCTATCGCTAAGTCCATTGCAAAGGCTATGGGTCGCAAATACGCCAGAGTTTCACTCGGCGGCGTGCGCGATGAGGCTGATATAAGAGGTCACAGAAAGACCTACGTAGGTGCTATGCCCGGACGCATCATCACTGCGCTCCAGCAGGC
>DEDQ01000054.1:41016-43793 GCA_002350065.1 Ruminococcus flavefaciens | reverse complement strand
GACCCGTCCTCTGCGATGCTCGAGGTCCTCGACAGCGAGCAGAACAACGCTTTCCGCGACCACTTCATCGAGGTGCCGTTTGACCTCAGCAAGTGCGTCTTCATTACAACTGCCAATAACGTTTCCGCGATTCCCGGTCCGCTCCTTGACCGTATGGAGGTCATTGAGCTCCCGAGCTATACCGCGGAGGAGAAGTTCCATATCGCCAAGGAGCACCTTGTGCCTAAACAGCTCAAGGAGCACGGTCTGAAAGGAACTCAGCTCAAGATAGAGGACGGCGCTATCGACGAGATGATACAGTATTACACCAAGGAAGCGGGCGTCCGCGGACTTGAAAGATATATCGCTTCGCTCTGCCGCAAGGCCGCAAGGAAGATAGCTTCTGGCGAGGCTAAGCGCGTTACCGTAAAGGCTAAGGAGATAGAGACATGGCTCGGCGTTAAGAAGTATCTGCCCGACCTCTCTTCAAAGCAGGATCAGGTCGGCGTGGTGAATGGTCTCGCGTGGACGAGCGTCGGCGGTGTTCTCATGCCGCTTGAAGTCATCGTGCTCAAGGGCTCCGGCAAGATAGAGGTGACAGGCTCGCTCGGCGATGTCATGAAGGAAAGCGCTAAGATAGCTGTCAGCTACGTGAGAAGCGTTGCCGATAAATACGGCATTGACCCCGATTTCTACAAGAACTGCGACCTGCACATACACGCTCCCGAGGGAGCCGTTCCGAAGGACGGTCCTTCCGCCGGAGTTACTATGACTACAGCACTCGTGTCCGCACTCTCGGGCATACCCGTAAGAGCTGATGTTGCCATGACGGGCGAGATAACGCTCCACGGCAAGGTGCTCCCGATAGGCGGCCTCCGCGAAAAGACTATGGCGGCGTTCAAGGCTGAGATAGGAACTGTGATAATCCCGTCGCAGAATAATTCCGACCTCGAGGAAGTCGATGACGTTGTCAAGAATGCGATAAATTTCGTCTGTGCGGATAAACTTGAGACCGTGCTCGATACGGCTCTCGTGAAAACTGCCAAGCCGGCAAAAAAACGCGGCAGACCTCCCAAAACCAAGAAATAAACCCTTCCCCTGAAAGGAGATGATACCCGTGAAGCTGAATTACAATAAAGCTGAATACGTCGCTTCATACGGCAAGTTTTCGCAGATACCAGCTCCAGAGAGGATAGAGATAGCTTTCGCAGGACATTCAAATGTTGGAAAGTCAACTCTTATTAATAAGCTTTTCAACCGCAAGAATCTCGCAAGAGTGAGCTCTGTGCCCGGCAAAACCGCTACGATAAACTTCTACGGGCTCGAGAATATCTACTTCGTTGACCTCCCCGGCTACGGCTATGCCAAGGTCGCCAAGACCGAGAAGGAGCGCTGGTCAGGACTTATCGAGGGCTACCTCAGCTCCGACCGCGATATAAGGCTCGTGTTCATGCTCGTGGATATGCGCCATGCTCCTACAAAGGACGACGTGAAGATGATAGACTACCTCATCGACACGGAAACGCCCTTCGTTATCGTGCTCACCAAGGCTGACAAGCTCAAAAAGACTGAGCGCGAAAGGCGTATGGAGGCTTTCCGGAGCGAGATACCCTGCTTTGACGATATCCACGTTATACCTTTTTCGTCAATGACCTTCGAGGGCGTTGACGAGCTCAGGGAGATCGTTGAAGATATTGCTGATGATACAGCAGATGAACCTGCTGAAAACTGAAAGGAATGATAAATATGTTCGTATCTGAGAATCTTTCCGTAAATGAGAGCGGCAACCTCACTATCGGAGGACTTGACACAGTTGAACTTGCGGAAAAATATGGAACTCCGCTTTATGTTATGGACGAGGAGCTTATCCGTAAGACGCTCCGCCGATTCCACGACAGCATGAATAAATACTACGAGGGCATGGGCGAAGTCCACTACGCGAGCAAGGCTTTCTCCTGCATGGAGATGTGCCGCATCGTTGCCAGCGAGGGCGACGGTCTTGACGCCGTTTCTATCGGCGAGCTCTACACAGCCGTAAAGGCTGGCTTCCCCATGGAGAAGGTCGGCTTCCACGGCAATAACAAGACCGACGAGGAGCTTGCATACGCTCTTGAGGTCGGCGTTGGACATATCATCGTTGACAATATTTCCGAGCTCTACAGGCTCGAAAAAATATCCAAGGAAAAAGGCGTCAAGCCGCGTATCATGTTCCGCATCAAGCCCGGCATCGACGCTCATACCCACAAGGCTGTTATGACCGGTCAGATAGACAGTAAATTCGGCTTTGCTCTCGAAACAGGCGAGGCTTTCGAGGCTGTAAGAGAGGCTGTTGCCTGCGAGAATGTCGAGTTCTACGGCGTTCACTGCCACATCGGCTCGCAGATATTCGATATCGAGCCCTTTGAGGCTGCGGCAAAGGTAATGCTCGGCTTTATCGCCAAGGTCAAGAACGAGCTCGGCTACGAGATAAAGGGTCTCAACCTCGGCGGCGGCTTCGGTATCAAGTACCTTGAGGAGCATGACCCCGCTCCGTTCGAGACCTACCTCGAGCGCGTTTCATCAGTCGTAAAGAGCGAGTGCGCTTCTCTCGGTATTTCACAGCCGAGAATGTATATCGAGCCCGGCAGAGCTGTTGCTGCTCCGGCAGGTATTACTCTCTACAAGGTCGGCGCACGCAAGGAGATACCCGGTATCCGCACTTATGTATCCGTTGACGGCGGTATGGGCGATAATCCGAGATATATCCTCTATCAGTCCGAGTACGAGGCTGTAGTCGCTAACAAGGCTGACCAGCCCCG
>DEDQ01000054.1:34231-40840 GCA_002350065.1 Ruminococcus flavefaciens | reverse complement strand
GTAAAGCGCGAATCTCTTGACGACCTTATCAAGAACGATGTTTGAATATCTTGACGTTGTCCTTGCATTTGCACTGATAGCTCTTATGTGTTTTCTTCTGTTCAAGGTCTACAGGTTCGATAAGAAAATGGACGATTCAAGAGAGAACGGCATATTTGCTCCGGTGATATATCATAACGAGCCGTCATGGAGCGAATATCGGCGTGAGCGAAGAGCAATGAAAAAATACGGCATATTTGGCGGTATCATATTTGCACTTGTCGTGTATTCTGTTCTTCGTATGAACGGCACGATAGGCAGTATTTTATAAAATATTAAAGAGCGGAAAAGGACGTTTCACAGATAATGTTTTTTTCCGCTTTTCGTTTGCTTTAAACTGCGATATATCGTGTGTTTGGGCATTTGTGCGGAGCTTGAGGTTTTGCTGTGCTAACAAATTATCGCAGCTTACTTGTTTAATTCTTGACAAACTTTGTGAAAAGTAGTAAAATAAAATATATATGTATTGAAAGGACTGATCTCAATGGGTTCAACACTTACTGAAAAGATCTTAAAGGCACATCTCGTTGACGGCGAGTACATCAAGGGTCAGGAGATAGGTATCCGTATCGACCAGACTCTCACTCAGGACGCTACAGGCACTATGGCTTACCTCGAATTCGAGGCTATGGGCGTTCCGCGCGTTAAGACTGAGCGCTCGGTCGCTTATATCGACCATAACACGCTCCAGAGCGGCTTCGAGAATGCTGACGACCACCGCTTCATCGGAAGCGTTGCCAAGAAGCATGGAATCTACTTCTCTCGTCCCGGCAACGGTATCTGCCATCAGGTGCACCTTGAGAGATTCGGTATCCCGGGAAAAACTCTCATCGGCTCTGACAGCCATACTCCTACAGGCGGCGGTATCGGTATGATAGCTATCGGTGCAGGCGGTCTCGACGTTGCTGTTGCTATGGGCGGCGGCGCTTACTACATAACCTGCCCGAAGGTAGTTAAGGTTAACCTCACCGGCAAGCTCAGCCCGTGGGTATCCGCTAAGGACGTTATCCTCGAAGTTCTCAGACGTCTCTCCGTTAAGGGCGGCGTTGGCAAGGTCATCGAGTACGTTGGCGAGGGCGTTAAGACTCTCTCCGTTCCCGAGCGCGCTACTATCACAAATATGGGCGCAGAGCTCGGTGCTACGACTTCTATCTTCCCCTCTGACGAAGTAACTAAGCAGTTCCTCAAGGCTCAGAAGCGTGAAGAGGTCTGGACTCCTCTTGCTGCTGACCCTGACGCTGTTTACGACGAGGAGCTCGACATCGACCTCAGCAAGCTCGTTCCTCTTGCTGCTTGTCCTCATTCTCCTGACAACGTTAAGAGCGTTGAGGAGATAGGCAGACTCAAGATAGATCAGGTTTGTATCGGTTCATGTACGAACTCATCGCTCCTTGATATGCTCAAGGTAGCTCATATCCTCAAGGGCAAGACCGTTAACCCTGACGTTTCTCTCGCTATCGCTCCCGGCTCTAAGCAGGTGCTCAATATGATGGCTCAGAACGGCGCTCTCGCAACTCTTATCGACGCCGGTGCTCGTATCCTCGAATCTGCCTGCGGTCCCTGCATCGGTATGGGTCAGTCTCCTAACTCAAAGGGTATCTCACTCCGTACCTTCAACAGAAACTTTGAAGGACGCTCCGGTACAAAGGACGGTCAGATATACCTCGTATCGCCTGAAATGGCTGCTGTTTCCGCTCTTACAGGCTACCTCACAGACCCCCGCGAGCTCGGCGATATGCCTGAATTCAAGCTCCCCGAGGAGTTCACTATCAACGACAACATGGTCGTTCCGCCCGCTCCTGTTGAGGAAATGGACAGCGTAGAGATCCTCCGCGGACCTAACATCAAGCCCTATCCCGATACAACTCCGCTCATTGAGACTATCGACGCTCCTGTATCTCTCAAGGTAGGCGACAATATCACTACTGACCACATCATGCCCGCAGGTGCAAAGATCCTTCCCCTGCGTTCAAATATCCCGAAAATTTCTCAGTTCTGCTTCGCTGTATGCGATGAGAGCTTCCCGAAGCGCGCTGAGCGTCTCGGCAAGAGCATCATCGTCGGCGGTTCAAACTACGGTCAGGGCTCGTCCCGTGAGCACGCTGCACTTGCTCCGCTCTACCTCGGCGTAAAGGCTGTACTCGTTAAGTCGTTCGCCCGTATCCACAGAGCTAACCTCATCAATGCAGGAATCCTCCCGCTCACATTCGTGAACGAGGCTGACTACGATAAGATAGCTGAGGGCGATCACCTTCTCCTCGCTGACGTGAGAAAGGCTGTTGCTGAGGGCAAGACTGAGCTTACTGTCGTAAACAAGACAAACGGCGCTGAGATACCTGTACTCTGCGAGCTTTCCGGACGTACAAAGGATATCATGCTCGCCGGCGGTCTCCTCGACTTTACACGCGAGTCTATGAAATAAGCGGCATGGCGGCTTTATGCCGACTGTGCCCTGCATAATGTTTAAACAGGGGAGGTGAGCACTTGTCAAACCTTGGCATAAAGCTTGATAATGACCGTATCTTCAATGACGGAGATTTCCCCGATATGCGCTCTGAAACCGTTTCTGCTCTTCCCGAGCCGGAAAAAGTGCAGAGAAGCAGCTGCTACAGAGTTGCCGGCTACACCGTCAATGCGACTACTGTTGAAGGTATTCTTCACTACGCTGCGGACAAGCGCGTGCTCGCTCTCAATTTTGCAAATGCAATGTACGCGGGAGGAGGCTACGTCCTCGGAGGCAATGCTCAGGAGGAAAGCCTGTGCAGAGCCTCGCTCCTGTACTATACGATAAAAGGGCAGAAGAAATACTATCGGAGGAACCGTCTCCATGTACTGCCCGATTACACTGACGTTATGATATATTCCGAGAATGTTCCGGTCATACGCGACGACTTCGGGAATCTGCTCGGAAAACCACTGAAATGCGATTTCATCACCTGTCCCGCTGTGAACAGGAGCTTCGCGAAGTTCATGATGACGCAGAAGCGCATTGACCGTATCATGCGCAGACGCATAAAGCGTATCATAACGCTTGCAGTAATGAAAAAGCCCGATGTTCTCGTGCTCGGAGCCTTTGGCTGCGGTATGTTCGGAAACAGGCGCGAAAAAGTCCTGCCCGTTTTTGAAGAGATGATAAACAGCTATGTTCCGGAGGATATCGAGGTGGTTTTCGCTATTCCGTAAGGCGGTGGAGCTATGGACAAAAAAGGCGTAACAGGTTCGCTTTCATTTTTGGCTTTTCTTATGTTCCTGCTGCTCGCTTTCTGGTGTATCAACATCTTTAAGCATATCCGCGCAGGCGGCTGGAAGGGGTTCCGCGCCGCTGTGGATATATCCGGAGCGGTATTGCTGGCTGGGGTCTTTGCTGCCGTGATACTGCCGCTTTTTAAATGATATAGGATTTTGGAGCTTGTAAAATGATGAATATTATTTGTGCGGGTGCTGTTCCCGCGAGAATACGTTTCTATCGCCACAGACCGTGGACTGCCAAGGACTTTCTGGCGTTCGGTATCGGTTTTGCGGCTTACATTGCAGCACGTTATTTCCTTCCGAAGATATTCCCTGCGCTCGAATCAAAGCTCTGCGACAGGATATCCCTCGGTATCGCTGCGGTGTTTATGATACTTACACTTTTTGTGGTATAACCACTTTATGCATTAATTATTAATCAGGAGGTCTGAACCAATGGCAAAGATAATCATGAAAACTCCCCTCGTCGAGATGGACGGCGACGAGATGACCCGTATCCTCTGGCAGTGGATAAAGGAGACTCTGCTTGAACCCTATGTAGAGCTCAATACCGAGTACTACGACCTCGGTCTCAAGCACCGTGAGGAGACAAAGGATCAGGTAACTATCGACTCTGCTGAGGCTACAAAGAAGTACGGCGTTGCTGTAAAGTGCGCTACTATCACTCCCAATGCAGCAAGAATGCCTGAGTATAACCTCACACAGATGTGGAAATCTCCCAACGGCACTATCAGAGCTGCTCTCGACGGTACTGTTTTCAGAACTCCTATCATCGTCAAGGGTATCGAGCCCTATATCCCCACCTGGACTAAGCCTATCACTATCGCTCGTCACGCTTACGGCGATGTTTACAAGAATACCGAAATGCGCGTTGCTAAGGGCAGTAAGGCTGAGCTCGTTGTTACTGACGAGAACGGCAACGAGACCCGCGAGCTTATCCACGATTTTACAAAGTGCGACGGTATCATTCAGGGACTTCATAACCTCGACGCTTCTATCGCCGGTTTTGCAAGAGCCTGCCTCAACTACGGTCTCGACCTCAAGCAGGACGTCTGGTTCGCTTCAAAGGATACTATCTCAAAGAAGTATGACCACCGCTTCAAGGACATCTTTGCTGAGATATATGAGAATGAGTACAAGGAAAAGTACGAGGCAGCAGGCATCGAATACTTCTATACCCTCATCGACGACGCTGTTGCTCGTGTTATCCGTTCAAACGGCGGTTACATCTGGGCTTGTAAGAACTATGACGGCGATGTAATGTCCGACATGGTATCTACCGCTTACGGCAGCCTTGCTATGATGACTTCAGTTCTCGTTTCTCCTGACGGTATCTACGAGTACGAGGCTGCTCACGGTACTGTTCAGCGTCACTACTACAAGTACCTCAAGGGCGAGGAGACTTCTACAAACTCTGTTGCAACTATCTTCGCTTGGAGCGGCGCTCTCCGCAAGAGAGGCGAGCTTGACGGAACTCCCGAGCTCTGCGCATTCGCTGATAAGCTCGAGAAGGCTACTATACAGACTATCGAGGACGGCGTTATGACCGGTGACCTCTACCTCATCTCCAAGCTCGACAACAAGAAGAAGGTAGATTCCAAAACTTTCCTCGACGAGATAAAGGTCAGACTTGACAAGTTAATGTAATGTATCTGTAAAGATAGAGAGGCATAGTAAAATGTCAAAAAACGCGATATCAAATTCAGTTATAAGACGTCTGCCGCGGTATTACCGCTTTCTCGGCGACCTTGAAGCTAACGGGTACGTTCGTATCTCTTCAAGGGAGCTTGCTGAGAAAATGGGACTCACAGCCTCGCAGATACGTCAGGATTTCAACTGCTTCGGTGAATTCGGACAGCAGGGCTATGGCTACAACGTTACGGGCCTTAGAGGCGAGATTGGCAAGATACTCGGTCTTGACAAGCAGACTCCGATGATACTCCTCGGAGCCGGCAACCTCGGAAGAGCTCTCGCGTCGCATATCGACTTCCGCAACAGAGGCTTTGACCTTGTGGGCATTTTCGATGCGAATCCCGACCTTGTGGGCATGAAAATCGGCGAGCTCACAGTTATGGACGTTTCCGCGATAGAAAGCTTTTGCAGCGAAAACAAGCCTACTGCGGCTATACTCTGTATTCCGAGAGAGTCTGCGGAAAAGGAAGTTGAAAAGCTCATAAGCTACGGAATCCGCGCATTCTGGAACTTCACTCATTACGACCTGCGCGTAACGCATAAGGACGTTGCAGTTGAAAATGTACATCTCGGCGACAGTCTCACAACGCTTTCATACTGCCTTAATTCGTCCGATGAAAAATAAATATGTTCAGGTGCAGGGTGTAATGACCCTGCACTCTGCATTTGAAAACCCGGAGACGCTGTGATTTTTTTGTCAATCTTTGAGCTGCTTTATGCGTAATTGTATATAATGTGATTCTGATGTTATATGAATCGGAGCAGTGAAAATGCCTGCGGGGCAGGGGCTCGATTTCCGGAAGTGCCTTTTCAAAGCTTACCTCAATGCTCGGAAATGTCCGCGTACTATGTGTAAACCCTACGAAACAGCGCACATTTCCGGTTTCTAAATATGCAAATCATACATTGTGTAATATACAAAAAATATATCCTGAATGATATATTCTTATGCTACACTAAACGGATAGAAAAACATTGTTAATATTATATCAATATCTGAATATCCGTATTCTGAATCAGCATTTGAAAAAATCCTGAAATGCTGATATACTTATAATAGACGTGATATCACACGTCTGAGAATATGAAATTGCCGGAGATGCTGTCTCCGCAAAATACATAACGGGAGAGGTTTTATCTATGGATTATCGTATTGAACATGACTCGATGGGCGAGGTAAAGGTGCCTGCTGACAAGTACTGGGCTGCTCAGACCGAGCGCAGTCACGAAAACTTCCTCATCGGCGTCGGTATCGAGACCATGCCGCGCGAGATAACTCACGCTTTCGGCATTCTCAAAAAGGCGGCTGCTATCGCTAACCACGAGCTCAAACCCGAGAAAATGACCGACGAGAAGCTCGCTGCTGTCTCTCAGGCGTGTGACGAGGTCATAAGCGGCGCTCTCAACGAGCATTTCCCGCTTGTTGTTTGGCAGACCGGAAGCGGTACTCAGTCGAATATGAATGCCAATGAGGTCATCGCCAACAGGGGAAATGAAATAGCCGGTTCAAAGCTCCTTCACCCCAACGACGATATCAATATGAGCCAGTCCTCGAATGATACCTTCCCGACAGCTATGCATATCGCTGCTGTAATGGCTATCGAGGATAAGGTAGTCCCCGCGATAGAC
>DEDQ01000054.1:32632-34187 GCA_002350065.1 Ruminococcus flavefaciens | reverse complement strand
AAGAGCGGACGTACTCACCTTCAGGACGCTACTCCTATCAAGTTCTCTCAGGAAATAAGCGGCTGGAGAGCTTCACTCGAAAAAGACAAGAAAATGCTCGTTTCTTCATGCGAAGAGCTCAAGGAGCTCGCACTCGGCGGCACAGCAGTCGGTACAGGTCTCAATGCTCCTGCCGGATTTGCTGAGAAGTCTGCTGAGGCGATAAGCAACCTTACAGGTAAGAGATTCGTGACTGCTCCCAACAAGTTCCACGCTCTTACCTCAAAGGACGAGATAGTTTTCGCTCACGGCGCATTAAAGGCTCTTGCCGCTGATATGATGAAGATAGCTAACGATGTCCGCTGGCTCGCTTCCGGTCCGAGAGACGGACTCGGCGAGATATTCATTCCCGAGAATGAGCCCGGCTCTTCTATCATGCCCGGTAAGGTAAATCCGACTCAGTGCGAGCAGGTAACTATGGTGGCTGTACAGGTTATGGGCAACGATGTTGCGGTCGGAATGGCTGCTTCACAGGGCAACTTCGAGCTCAACGTATTCATGCCGGTTTGCGCTTATAACTTCCTCCAGTCTGCAAGACTTCTCGCAGAGTCGATCCTCAGCTTCAACAAGAACTGCGCTGTTGGAATCAAGGCTAACAAGGAGAAGATGCATCACAACCTCCACAATTCTCTCATGCTGGTAACTGCTCTCAATCCGTACATCGGTTACGAGAACGCTGCAAAGACCGCTAAGAAGGCTTTCAAGGACAATATCTCCCTCAAGGAAGCCTGCGTAGAGCTCGGTTTCCTCACAGCTGAGAAGTTCGATGAGGTCTTCCACCCCGAGGAAATGGCTTAATGCCGTACAGAAAGGAAAGTAACATGGAAACATTTACATATTACCCCGGCTGTACCCTGCGTACAAAGGCGAAGGACCTCGATACCTACGCGAGAAAGTCCGCTGAAGCGCTGGGAATAGCTCTTGAAGAGCCTGCCGACTGGCAGTGCTGCGGCGGTGCATATACTACTGCCAAGGACGAGATCGCTACCAAGCTCTCGGCTGTAAGAGTGCTCAATTCCGCAAAGGAGGCGGGTCAGCCGCTTATCACGGTCTGCTCTGCCTGTCATAACGTCATAAAGCAGACTGAGTACGATATTTCCCGCGATGAGGAAATGGCTTCAAAGGTCAATAATTACCTCGGTCTTCCTGAGGCTTATACCGGCGGTACTAAGGTTTATCACTACCTTGAAATGCTCCGCGATGTTGTCGGCTTTGATAACCTCAAGGCTAAGGTCGTGAATCCTCTCAAGGGAAAGAAAATTGCCGCTTATTACGGATGTCTGCTGCTCCGTCCTGCAAAGGCTCTTGCTATGGACGACCCTGAGAATCCTACAATTATGGAGGACTTCATCAGAGCTATCGGCGCTGAGCCCGTTGTTTACGCTCAGAGAAATGAGTGCTGCGGCGGCTACATCACTATGGAGGACAAGGCTCAGGCTCAGAAGAGAAGCGGAGCTGTTATGGACTCTGCAAAGGACAAGGGCGCGGAAATGGTCATCACTGCCTGTCCTCTGTG
>DEDQ01000054.1:29057-32589 GCA_002350065.1 Ruminococcus flavefaciens | reverse complement strand
GAGGCTCTCGGCTTAAAGGAGGAGAGCAATGAATAAGAACTTAAAGGAACAGGTGCTCCGTTCGAGCGGAGTGAACGTCCTCAAATGCATGAGATGCGGAAAGTGCTCAGGCACCTGCCCCTCTTATGACGAGATGGAATACCACCCTCACCAGTTCGTATATATGGTCGAAAAAGGCGACATCGAGACCCTTATGAACTCGAAGTCGATATACAAGTGCCTTACCTGCTTTGCCTGCGTGGAGAGATGTCCCCGCGGTGTCGAGCCTGCTAAGGTCGTAGAGGCTGTTCGTCTTGCCGCTGTTCGTCAGCAGGGCAATAACCACCTCAAGCCCACTGATATCCCCGGAATGCTCGATGAGGACCTGCCTCAGCAGGCTATCGTTACCGCATTCAGAAAATACGCTAAGTAAGGAGGAGACTATACTATGCAGAGAATAGGTGTATTTGTCTGTCACTGCGGTACAAACATCGCCGCAACGGTAGACGTTAAAGCTGTTGCAGAGGCTCTCGGTCACGAGCCGGGAGTAGTCATCTCTCAGGACTATCAGTATATGTGCTCCGAATCCGGTCAGCAGCTCGTTAAGAATGCTATCAAGGAGCAGAAGCTCACGGGCGTTGTTGTGTGCTCATGCTCGCCGCGTATGCACGAGAATACTTTCAGAAAGGCTGCCGCTTCGGCTGGTCTGAACCCCTACCTCGTAGAGATAGCTAATATCCGTGAGCAGTGCTCGTGGATACACAAGGACATCGCTACTGCTACAGATAAGGCTATTATCCTCGGAAAAGCCGCAGTTGCAAAGGTCCACCTCAATACTCCACTCAACTCTATGGAGAGCCCCGTTGTAAAGCGTGCTCTCGTTATCGGCGGCGGTATCGCCGGTATTCAGACTGCCCTCGATATCGCGGAGGCTGGCTTTGAAGTCGATATCGTCGAGAAGCAGCCCACTATCGGCGGCAAAATGGCTCAGATAGACAAGACTTTCCCGACTCTTGACTGCGCCGCTTGTATCCTCACTCCTAAAATGGTAGAGGCTTCACAGAATGAGAAGATAACTATCCACTCGTTCAGCGAGGTAGAGGACGTCAAGGGCTTTGTCGGAAACTTCACTGTCAAGATAAAGAAAAAGGCTCGCTATGTTGACGAGACAAAGTGTACGGGCTGCGGACTCTGTACAGAAAAGTGCCCGATGAAAAAGGTCCCCAACGAGTTCAATATGGGACTCGATAACCGCTCGGCAGTATATATCCCGTTCGCTCAGGCTGTCCCGAAGGTCGCAACTATCGACCCTAATTACTGCATGATGCTCAAAACAGGCAAGTGCGGCGTCTGCTCGAAGGTCTGCTCGGCAGGTGCTATCGACTACAAGCAGAAGGATACTATCATCGAGCAGAAGTACGGCGCTATCGTTGTTGCGACCGGCTTCAACCCGATAAATCTCGATAAATACGACGAATTTGCATATAACCAGTGCCCCGACGTTGTAACTTCTCTCGAGCTTGAGAGACTTATGAACGCCGCAGGTCCTAACGGCGGAACACTTCTTCGTCCCTCCGATAAGAGCCACCCGCACACTATCGTTTTCGTGCAGTGTGTAGGCTCTCGATGCGACGACGAGAAGGGCAAGCCCTACTGCTCGAAGATATGCTGTATGTATACCGCAAAGCACGCTATGCTTATCCGCGAAAAGTATCCGGATACCGAGGTATATGTATTCTACATCGACGTGCGTACTCCCGGTAAGAACTTTGACGAGTTCTATCGCCGCGCTGTCGAGCAGTACAATGTCCACTACATCAAGGGTATGGTCGGCAAGGTAACTCCTAAGTCTGACGGAAAGATAGACGTTCAGGCTTCTGACCTCCTTGCAAATGAGCAGCTCCATATCGACGCTGATATGGTCGTTCTCGCGGCTGCTATCGAGCCCGACAAGACCGCTCGTCCGCTTGCTACGATGCTCACAACTCAGATGGATACCAACGACTTCTTCACGGAAGCTCACCCGAAGCTTCGTCCCGTTGAGAGCGCTACGGCTGGTATATTCCTCTCCGGCGCTTGTCAGGGACCTAAGGATATCCCCGAAACTGTTGCTCAGGGAAGCGCTGCTGCTGCAAAGGCTATCGGTCTTCTCTGCAAGAACAGCATCACCTGCAACCCGTGCGTTGCTCATTCAAACGAGCTCATGTGCAACGGTTGCTCGTCATGCGAAAAGGTTTGCCCATACGGAGCTATCACTTACATCGACAAGGAATTCAGAATGCCCGACCGTACAACGAAGATTCGCAGAGTCGCAAGCGTCAATCCGGCAGTTTGTCAGGGCTGTGGCGCTTGTACTGTTGCTTGTCCTTCCGGAGCTATGGACCTCAGTGGCTTCTCTAACAGTCAGATAATGGCGGAGGTAGACGCAATATGCAAGTAAATGATAATTTTGAGCCTGTAATAGTCGCTTTCTGCTGCAACTGGTGTTCATATGCGGGAGCAGACCTCTCAGGTACCAACAGACTTAACTATCCCACAAACGTAAAAATAATAAGAGTTCCCTGCTCGTGCAGAGTTAACCCGATGTTCATTCTCCGCGCTTTCCAGAAGGGCGCTGACGGTGTTATCATATGCGGCTGCCACCCCGGCGACTGCCACTATACATCGGGCAACTACTTCACACGCCGCAGGATAACCCTTCTCTACAGTATGCTCGATTTCCTCGGCATCGAGAGAAACCGTACCCGCCTTGAATGGGTTTCTGCTGCTGAGGGCGCTAAGTTCGCAGCAACTATGGAGCAGTTCACCGCAGACGTGAAGGCTCTCGGACCTAACCGCAGATTGGAGGACTTACGATGCAGGAAGCAATGATAGCCAAGGCAAAGCAGCTCCTCGCCGACGGCACGGTTGACCGTGTTATCGGCTGGAAAAAGGGAGAATTTGCATATGATATAACTCCGGCTGTATTCGCAGATGCGGAGGAGCTTGACCGTGATTTCGTGTTCGACGATTTCACAGCGGCAAACGTTTCTAAATACCTCGTCAAGGAAACTCAGAAGGAAGGCAGGATACTCGCTTTCCTCAAGCCCTGCGACACCTACAGCTTCAACCAGCTCATAAAAGAGCATCGCATCGACCGTGAAAAGGTCTATGTTGTCGGTATCCCCGGCGGTCCGAAGCTCGATATCGAAAAGATAAAGGCTAAGGGCATCTCAGGTATTCTCAGCGTGAAGAACGAGGACTATACCCTTAAAATAGAAACTCTCTACGGCACTGAGACTATGCCTTTCCATGAGGCTATACTCGACAAGTGCGCTTCCTGCAAGAGCAAGAAGCACGTTGCATACGATGAGCTCATCGGCGAGGACGGCGACGTTCTCGATTCAAACCGCTTCGATATGGTTGAGAAGCTCGAGAATATGACTGCTCAGGAGCGCTTCGACTTCTGGCGCGACCAGCTCTCCAAGTGCATACGCTGCAATGCGTGCAGAAATGTATGTCCTGCCTGCACCTGCGAGAACTGCGTATTCGATAATCCCGATTCAGGCGTTTC
>DEDQ01000054.1:27450-28971 GCA_002350065.1 Ruminococcus flavefaciens | reverse complement strand
GAGTGCTCACGCGTATGTCCTCAGCATATCCCGCTCCACCTGCTCAACCGCAAGTTCATCAAGGACATCAACGAGCTCTACGGCGAGTATCAGGCTGGCGCAGATACAACTTCGAGAGCGCCCCTCACAGACTATACCAAGGAAGACTGCGAGCCTTCTGTCGTTCACGAAAGGGGTGTTGAGTAATGCTGAAAATATCAAAATCAAAGCTCGGCGGACTCTTTGACGCTATCGCAGCAAAGCAGACTCTTTATATCCCCGCTGACCGCGAGGACGGCGAGGCTGAGTACAAAAAGTATGAGAGCGGCATGGCTCTTACAAAGAAGCTCAACACTGTCCGCAGCGCTAAGGATTTCTTCTTCCCGCAGACTGAAAATCTTGCTGAATTCAGACTTGAAGGCAAGAATATCGAGGTCATCGATGTCCGTAAGGAATCGGAGGACTTCGTAGTGTTCGGAGTTCGCGCCTGCGACGCAAGAAGCTTCACTATCCTCGACAAGGTTTTCCTCGCTGAGCCTGTTGACAGCTTCTACAAGAACCGCCGCGACCACGGTACTATCGTTACAATGGCTTGCACAAAGCCTGCCGAGACCTGCTTCTGCAAGACCTTCGGCATAGACCCCACTGTTCCCGAGGGCGACGCTGCCTGCTTCGACGACGGCGAGAGCATCTTCTTCCTCGCCAATAACGAAAAGGGTCAGGCATTCATTGATTCTATCGCTTCAATGCTCGAAGAGGGCGACGCGGCTAAGCTCTGCGAGGTCCAGGAAAAGGCAAGAGCTATTATGGAGAAGCTCCCTCTCGCAAACCTCAAGACTGACAATTTCGGCGGCGACAAGCTCAACGAATACTTCAATTCCGAGAAGTGGGCTGACCTCTCTGAGGCTTGTCTCGGCTGCGGAACCTGCACTTTCGTCTGCCCGACCTGCCAGTGCTACGATATCCGCGATTTCGATACAGGTCACGGCATCAAGCGCTTCCGCTGCTGGGATTCGTGTATGTATTCCGATTTCACGAAAATGGCTCACGGCAACCCGAGACTTACTCAGCTTGAGCGCTTCCGTCAGAGATTCATGCACAAGCTGGTATATTTCCCCGCAAACAATAACGGCGAGTTCGGCTGCGTAGGCTGCGGAAGATGTCTTTCCAAGTGTCCTATCTCGATGAACATCGTCAAGGTCATGAAAGCATTGGAGGTAAAGTGATGAACAACGATACATTGATACCTCATATCGGCGTTGTTACCGATATCAGACAGGATACGCCCGATGTCAAGACTTTCAGGGTAGTATCTCCCGAGGGCGGCAAGGTATTCGAGCATATGCCCGGACAGTGTGCAATGCTTTCTATACCCGGAGTTGGCGAGGCTATGTTCTCGATAACCTCCTCCCCGACAAATAAGGAATTCATGGAATTCAGCATAAAGAAGTGCGGCTGCCTTACAAACTGGCTCCACGCTATGGACGTCGGACAGCAGATAACTATCCGCGGTCCTTACGGCAACGCTTTCCCCGTTGAGGG
>DEDQ01000054.1:26116-27183 GCA_002350065.1 Ruminococcus flavefaciens | reverse complement strand
AAGGAGCTCGGATTCACCGAGACTCAGGTCTACACAACGATGGAGCTTCGCATGAAGTGCGGCGTCGGCAAGTGCGGACGCTGCAATATCGGCAATAAGTATGTCTGCAAGGACGGACCTGTTTTCCGTTTCGACCAGCTTGACGAGCTGCCTGACGAATATTAAGGAGGAGAGCTATACATGGCTAATATGTTGAATGTTTACCTGTTCGGCAAGAAGTATGAAGTGCCGGAGGGTCTTACTATAATGACCGCAATGGAATATGCGGGCTATGAGCTTGTAAGAGGCTGCGGCTGCCGCAACGGTTTCTGCGGTGCGTGTGCTACTATTTACAGGATAAAGGGTGAGGTCGAGCTCCACGGATGTCTCGCCTGCCAGACAGAGGTACAGGAGGGTATGTACGTTGCTACACTTCCTTTCTTCCCGCTCGAAAAGAGAGTTTACAATATCGAGGAGATAAAGCCCGACCAGCAGATAATGATGCAGCTCTATCCCGAGATATACAGCTGTATCGGCTGTAATGCCTGCACTAAGGCTTGTACTCAGGAGCTCAACGTTATGCAGTACATCGCTTACGCTCAGCGCGGCGAGTATGAGAAATGCGCTGAGGAAAGCTTCGACTGCGTTATGTGCGGCGTATGTTCATCACGCTGTCCCGCAGGTATCTCTCACCCGCAGGTCGCTATGCTCGCAAGACGTCTCAACGGCAAGTATATCGCTCCTGAGTGCGGACACCTCAATGACCGCGTAAATGAGATAAACGAGGGCATCTTCAACGACAAGATGGCAGAGCTCATGTCCAAGGCAGTCACAAACGTTGACGAGCTCAAGGATATGTACAACCACCGCGAGATCGAGAAGTAAGGGGGAGCAGATATGTACAAGATAGATAAGCTCAATGAGCTTGCAAAAATAGTTGCAGAAAAGAGAGCCGAGAACGCTGCTCTCGAGCCCAGACGTATGACAGCAGAGGAGAAGGACGACCTTCTCGCTCACTTCCACCCTGACTACAAGCAGGACGAGTTCACTGTCCTCTCAGCCGGCGTTAACAAGGGCGATAAGGTGCC
>DEDQ01000054.1:21279-26006 GCA_002350065.1 Ruminococcus flavefaciens | reverse complement strand
GAGGCTGATGAAGCCGGCGTTAAAGCTATGATAGTTACAAAGCTCCGTATCGGTGACGCTAACACAATGATGGCTGAGGGCGGCATTCAGGCTGCCGACAAGCCCAACGATTCGCCTGCTATCCACTTCCTCGACGCTTTCGGCGGCGGACATTTCGCTGCTAAGCCCGAGCTTGTTGCAAAGCTTGTAACCAAGGCTCCCGAGGCTATCCAGTGGCTCAACAAGCTCGGCGTTGAGTTCGATAAGGAAGCTGACGGCACAATGGTAACTACTCACGGCGGCGGTACCTCACGCAAGCGTATGCACGCTGCAAAGGACTACTCCGGCGCTGAGATAATGCGTACTCTCCGCGACGAAGTTATCAACAGAGGTATCCCCGTTGTTGATTTCACTGCCGCTGTTGAGATAATCCTCGACAAAAACGGCAGAGCTGCCGGCGCTGTTCTCATGAATATGGAGACAAAGCAGCTCCTCGTTGCACGCGCTAAGACTGTCATCATCGCTACAGGCGGTGCGGGACGTCTTCACTATCAGGGCTTCCCTACCTCCAACCACTACGGCGCAACTGCTGACGGTCTTATCCTCGGCTACAGAGTCGGCGCAAGCCTCCTCTACGCTGATACTCTCCAGTATCACCCGACAGGTACGGGCTACCCCGAGCAGATATTCGGCGCTCTCGTTACCGAGAAGGTACGTTCACTCGGCGCTAAGCTCGTAAACATCGACGGTGACGTTTTCATGCACCCCCTCGAGACCCGTGACGTTACTGCTGCTTCTATTATCCGCGAGTGTACTGAGCGCAATAAGGGCGTTGAGACTTCGCTCGGCAAGGCAGTATGGCTCGATACTCCTATGATAGAGTACAAGAACGGCGAGGGCACTATCGAGAAGCGTATCCCCGCTATGATGCGTATGTTCGGCAAATACGGCATAGATATCCGCAAGGAGCCTATCCTCGTTTACCCGACTCTTCACTATCAGAACGGCGGACTTAATATCTCCGATACCTGCGCAACAGACGTTGAGAACCTCTTCGCAGCCGGTGAGGTAGCAGGAGGAATCCACGGCAGAAACCGTCTCATGGGCAACTCGCTCCTCGACGTTATCGTTTTCGGCAGAAATGCCGGAATCAATGCCGCTGCCAAGGCTAAGGAGACTGCTGTTCCCTCCAAGCTTACTCTCGACCACATCGAGAAGTTCAACAAGGAGCTCGAAGCAGCAGGCGTTGCAGGAGACACAGCTTCACCTATGCTTCTCCCGCATTACGCAAGAAAAGATATGTAAAATAATACAGCGGGACACCTTTGGTGTCCCGTTGCCGTGAATAAATATGGAAAGAAAGTGTAAATATCTATGGAATTATTTGACGGTATACTTACCATAAAGAGCGTCGGCTTCCTTATGCTGTCGGTGCTCCTTATCTCGGCACTCGGCTATGTTCTCGGAAGGATCACTATCAAGGGCGTTTCGCTCGGAACAGCCGGAGTTTTCATCGTTGCCCTCGCATATGGTATGCTCTTCCACGATGAACTCACAACTCAGCTCGTTGTAGGCTATAAGGACAGCGCCGGATCGGTAGTATCGGACGTTTCATTCGTTGATTCTGCGCTGAAAATAGTCGATAACCTCGGACTTATCCTCTTCGTATCGGCTGTCGGATTCATCGCGGGTCCGAACTTCTTTGCAAACTTCAAGAAGAATTTCAAATCCTACGTGCTTCTCGCAGTTGTTATAATCCTCAGCGGCGGACTTGCCTGTGCAGGCTGCATTCTCGTCGGCAGAAACTTCACTGACCTCGATGCAAAAGAGTTCACTGCTCTTATGACCGGACTTCTTTCCGGCGCTCTTACAAGCACTCCCGGATTCTCGGCTGCTAAGGACGCGGTAGGTCCCGAGCTTGAGGGACTTGTTTCAGTCGGCTACGGAATCGCTTACATCTTCGGCGTTATCGGCGTTGTACTCTTCGTGCAGCTCGTGCCTAAGATGATGAAGGCTGACATGGCTAAGGAGCGTGAGCTCCTCGCCGGCAAGGAGAAAAAGTCGAAGCAGATGAAGTCCGACAAGAAGCTCATACACATGGACGATTTCGGCATCATGCCGTTTGCACTTGCTGCCGTATTCGGTATCATCATCGGCTCGTTCAAGTTCGGCAACTTCTCACTTTCGACAACAGGCGGCTGCCTGCTTGTTGCGCTTCTCTTCGGTCATTTCGGTCGCATCGGAAGCATAAGCATAATGCCTAAGGATACTACGCTCAAGGTTTTCCGCGAGCTCGGACTCATGTTCTTCCTCATCGGCGCAGGTGTGTCCGGCGGAGCTAAATTCGCGGAGTATTTCCAGCCTATCTACTTCCTCTACGGAATGATAATGACTATCGTGCCTATGATTATCGGCTTCTTTGTTGCAAAGTTCCTGCTCAAGCTGAACCTCCTCAACAACCTCGGCTCTATCACCGGCGGTATGACTTCAACTCCGGCGCTCGGAACCCTTATCAGCACTGCCGGCACTGAGGACGTTGCATCGGCTTATGCTGCTACATATCCCGTAGCGCTTATCTCGGTCGTTCTTGTTTCGCAGTTCCTTATCATTATCTTTAAATAACCAAAGGCTCTGCCTTTGAAATTCGGCAGGGGACAATGCTGAACAGCCCGTTCCCTCTGTCAGCTTACGCTGACAGCTCCCCATTGAGAGATAAAAAAAGCAGGTACAATGTACCTGCTTTATTTTTTGTAGGGGTAAAGATCCTGCAATGCGTTACTGCTTGGGAGCGTCGCTCTCGACGATGCTCTTCAAGCCGGTAGCGAGACCGGCAAGTCCCTGTATCTCGCTTGGAATAATGATTTTTGTTGCTTTGCCGTCTGCGGCTTTTGAGAATGCTTCAAGCGATTTGAGCTGTATTACCTTCTCGTTAGGTGATGCGTTGTTGAGCTTGATAAGGCTCTCTGCAACAGCCTGCTGTACGAGCTCGATAGCCTGTGCTTCACCGGTAGCCTCGAGTATCTTCTGCTCGCGGACCGCGTCTGCCTTGAGTATCATTGCCTGCTTTTCAGCCTCGGCTTCAAGTATCTGTGATTCCTTCTTAGCCTGTGCGCGGAGTATCTGTGACTCCTTTTCACCCTCGGCAACGAGTATCTGTGACTTCTTGTCACCCTCTGCCTGAAGTATCTTCTCACGGCGTTCACGCTCTGCCTTCATCTGCTTCTCCATTGCGTCCTGTATCTCGCGCGGAGGTATGATGTTCTTGAGCTCAACGCGCTCTACCTTGATTCCCCAGCGGTCTGTTGCCTGATCGAGGATAGCTGTGATGTTGGTGTTGATAGTGTCACGCGATGTGAGTGTCGAGTCGAGCTCGAGCTCACCGATGATGTTACGGAGAGTTGTTGCTGAGAGGTTCTCGATAGCCGCGAGAGGTCTCTCAACGCCGTAGATGTACTGCTTTGCATTGGTTACCTTGTAGAATACTACGGTATCTATCTGCATGGTTACGTTATCCTTTGTGATAACCGGCTGAGGCTTGAAGTCTACGACTTTTTCCTTCAGCGATACCTTTCCTGCGATCCTTTCAATGAAGGGCCAGAGGAAGTGGATACCTGTTTCCCACTCGCATTTGAACGAGCCGAAACGCTCGATAACGAAAACGTGCGCCTGCGGAACGATCCTGAAACATCTGATAAACATGAAAAATAGGAATATGATGACAAGTAAAATTATAATGCCTAAAAACTGGACGATGCCGTCCATATTTAAAGCCTGTAAAAGTGCGTTCATACTTAAATTCATAAAAAGATCCTCCTGTTAATCCTTTGGTTTTACTGTGAGCTTAGCGCCGTTCACTGCGGTCACGGTCACTACTGTATCATTCGGGATAACTGATCCATCAGCGGAAACAGCGCTCCAGTCGACCCCTCCGACCTTAACGCGTCCCGTGCCGCTGTCGGCATTTATCTCTTCGATGACCTTTGCCGTGCGACCGACTTCAAGCTCTGAATTTGTAGGTATATAGCCCTTTTTCTTCCTTCTGCCCATGATGAACGGCATAGTCAGTCCGAGGAAAACAGCAGACGATACTATGAATATCGCAAGCTGACCAAGAAATGGTATGTCGTAGAAGAATGTAAGTATCATCGTCACGAGTGCTCCCGCGGCGAACCATACAGACACGAGCTGTACCGTAGCGATTTCAAATATAACGAATACTACAACAAGAATTGCCCATATCAATACGTCCATAAAGATCCCCCTTTCGCAGAATTTGCAGTATCCCTACGATTCATATTGTAACATAATTCGATATGATTTGCAATACATTTTTTATTAATAATTTTGGATAATGAACATAATTGAAAATACTTGGATACTGCGTCATCTGGGGGCATTTTTCCCGCGAGGTCGGTTTTTATGATACTTGTAAAAAGTACCGGTTCTGGGACTCAGAACCGGCAGTTTTTAACCATTATTCAAAGTTTTTTGAAAACTCATCGTGGAGCTTCTTTTCAAGTGCCTGAGCTGTTGCGAGGTCGGGCTGTTTAGCTGTGAGGTATGTCTTTATCTTCGGCTCGGTGCCTGAAGGACGAACGATGACCTTTGAGCCGCCCTCAAGGAAGAATGCAAGAACATTCGACTTGGGGAGATTTATTACTGACTCGGTGCCGTTTGCAATGTCCTTGGAAACGCTTACCTTGTAGTCGTCGAACTTGACTACCTTGAGACCTGCTATCTCTGTGGGG
>DEDQ01000054.1:20268-21176 GCA_002350065.1 Ruminococcus flavefaciens | reverse complement strand
TACTTCTTGTACATATTCTCACGAGCCTGAAGGAGCGAGATGCCCTGTGTGCGGTAGTATGCTGCCATTTCGCAGATGAGCATTGAAGCATCAACAGCGTCCTTGTCGCGTACATATCCGCCTGAAAGGTAGCCGTAGCTCTCCTCGAAGCCGAAGATATAACGCTTTTCCTCGCCCTTTTCCTCGAGGAAGCCTATCTGCTCGCCTATGAACTTGAAGCCTGTGAGAACGTCTCTCATCTCAACGTTGTACTCCTTGCAGATAGCAGCAGCTATGTCAGTAGTAACGATAGTCTTTACAGCAACAGGATTTGCAGGCATTGTGCCCTTCTTGATGCGCTGCTGGCAGATGTACTCGAGGAGGAGTGCTCCTACTTCGTTTCCGCTGAACAAAGCGTAATCGTTGCCGTCGGGTACTGCGATACCAACGCGGTCGCAGTCGGGGTCAGTTGCGAGGAGGAGGTCAGGCTTGACTTCCTTGCAGTATCTGAGTCCAACTTCGAGAGCCTCGCGTATCTCGGGGTTCGGATACGGGCAGGTCGGGAAGTTTCCGTCGGGATTTTCCTGTTCCTTGACGATAGTAACGTCGGTGATGCCGATGCGCTTGAGGACCTCGCGTACCGGCTTGTTGCCTGTACCGTTGAGAGGTGTGTATACGACCTTGAGTCCGCTTGATGCGCAGAGGTCTGTGTTGATTCCCTCAGCGAGAACGTTCTTGTAGAATGCCTCGATAACGTCCTGACCGATGTAGCTGATAGTGCCCTTTTTGAGCTCCTCCTCAAAGTCAGATGACTTGACGTCATTGAAAATATCAAGTGAGTTTATCTTCTCGAGGATTATCTCAGCGCCGCGGAGTGTTATCTGGCAGCCGTCATCGCCGTATACCTTGTAGCCGTTGTACTTGGCAGG
>DEDQ01000054.1:18218-20102 GCA_002350065.1 Ruminococcus flavefaciens | reverse complement strand
TTCTTGTATTCCTGATTGAGATAGTCAGCAAAGCCCTGTGTAGCACGCTTTACTGTATATATATTCATTCGGTTGGTGCCTGCGCCTATAACTCCTCTGAGACCGCCTGTACCGAACTCGAGATCTCTGTAGAATCTGTCGTTGATAGCCTCATCGTTGTCTTTTATCTCGGCGAGCTCCGTCTGAAGGTCGGGGTCAGCCTTAGCGTTTTCACACCAGATGCGGTAAAGCTCTTTTTCGTTCATTGGAAATTACCTCCGGTAAAAGTAGTAGCATCTGCGCGGAGCTGATATGTCGGTTTTTAGAGAAAAAACTCATATCAGGCGCATACAGGAAATAACTGTTTGCAGATACAAAGATATTATAGCATATTTTTCCTTGTTTGAAAAGGGAAAAGGGATATATTTTATTGTTTTAATATATAATGTGGATATATGATTAAAAAAGCGGAGCAATAAGCTTGAGAAGTTCTCCCGTTACCTTGTAAAACAGCTTCTCGTGCTTGATAGTGCCGGGAGTTACCTGACGGCACTTTGCGAGCGTCTGCGTAAAATCATTCTCGATGTCGGGGATACAGCTTGTCCGGTACATATATGTCGCGCACTCGAAATGGTGGTAGAGACTGCGGTAATCAAGGTTTATCGAGCCGACGACAGCTTTTTCATCGTCGCATACGAATACCTTGGAATGCACGAATCCGGGCGTATACTCATATATTTTCACGCCTGCCTTTATGAGCTCGGGGTAGTGGGTCTTGGCGAGTGCGTAGGCTCCCTTTTTGTCGGGAATGCCCGGGAGTATTATCTTAACGTCGATACCGCGCTTTGCGGCGTATATCAGCGAGTTTTCGAGCTCGCCGTCGAGAATGAGGTAGGGCGTCATGATGTGGACGTAGCTCGTTGCGCGGTTGAGGATATCCATGTAGACGTTTTCGCCGACTTTGTCGTCGTCGAGGGGACAGTCTGCATACGGCATGACGTAGCCGCAGGCTATCTTGTCGGACTCCGCGGGCGGAGCGAGCCACTTGTCCCATTCGGGCTCGCGCTCGGAAATATTCCACATCTGCAAAAACATCAGTGTAAAACTCCGCGCCGCCTCTCCCTGAAGCATGACTGCTGAGTCCTTCCAGTGACCGAAGCGCTCCTTTTTGTTGATGTACTCATCGGCAAAGTTGATGCCGCCGTTGAAAGCTGTTTTGCCGTCGATTATGAGTATCTTGCGGTGGTCACGGTAGTTGTAATACGTCGAAAGGAAGGGGAGTATCGGCGCAAATGCCTTGCACTTTATACCCAGCTCAGCCATTCGCTTTGGGTAATCATGAGTGAGCGTGGACATCTCGCACATTCCGTCGTACATAACGCGGACTTCAACTCCCTGTGCGGCTTTGCGCTTGAGGATACCGAGTATCTTTCCCCACATATAGCCCTCGTCGAGTATGAAATACTCCATGAAGATGAATTTTTCCGCCTTTTCGAGCTCTGCGATAAGTGTGCGGAATTTGTCCTCGCCGAGCGGGAAATAAGTCACTTCGGTGTTGTCGTAGACGGGGAAGCAGCCTGTCCTGTTCACGTAGCGGCAGAGGTCGTCCATGCCTGAGAGCTGAAGCTCCGGAAGCTCCATGACAGAGCGCTTGTGCGGGAGCTTGTGCTTGGTTTCCTTTATCATTTCTCCCACGCGCTTCTTGACTCGGATATGTCCGATATCGTATTTGGTAAGGAGCAGGAAAATAGTTGCCGGAACAGGCGCTACCATGATTATCGCGAGCCATGTCAGCTTAGCAGTTGAGTCCATTTCGCAGTTGAAAAGGTAGAATACCATGATGACAGAGAATGCTTCGAGAAACAGCCTTATATAGCGGTATTCGACGAATGACAGATACGCTGA
>DEDQ01000054.1:16635-18005 GCA_002350065.1 Ruminococcus flavefaciens | reverse complement strand
TATCTATTCTCAATTGATTTTTATTTCAGTTCCGCCTACTGGTCGGATACTGAGTATGTGACAGCTTCCCTCTCCGAAAATTCGGTCAAGCTCAGCGGCGTAGCGCGGTGCAAGATATGTAGGCACGAACGCCTGTATCGTTCCGGCAAAGCCGCCTCCGTGAACTCTTACAGCTCCGCTGCCCTGTAAAATGCGGCGGCTGAGCATTATCGCGAGCGGGATTGCCTGCTTTTCCGGAGCTTTCACAGAGTAGAGGTTCTGGAGAAGCTGAGCTGACGAGCTGCCGGATTCGTTCACAAGGCGGAAGAATTCCTCAAGGTCGCCGCCTGCAAGAGCCTCTGCTTCAAGCTGTACGCGCTCGTTCTCGTCGAAGAAATGCGCTGCGCGGAGAATAGCTCTGTCGGAGCAGACCTCCCTCAGCTCGGGGAGCTTTTTATAGAATGTGTCAGCGTCGACGTCACGGAGATATTCGGCTCCGAGCGCCTTTGCCACGGACTTCATCTCCGCGGGAATGGCTGTGTAGTCATCGGTGAGGTCGGCGTGGCTGCCCTTGGTATCGGTAATGCAAAGGCTGTAGCCGGCTCCGGCAAAATCGAATTCGACCGGCGATATTTCCGGCTTTGCGGGGTCACTGAGGTCGATAGCGGCGAATCCGCCTACAGAGCTGACTATCTGGTCCATAAGTCCGCAAGCCTTGCCGAAATAGACGTTTTCGGCGTACTGTCCTATCTTTGCAATTTCAACAGCTCCGGCAGCGCCGTTGTTGAAGCCGTGGTCGATAATAGTGCCGATGAGATTCTCAAATGCAGCCGAGGACGAGAGTCCGCTGCCGCTGAGGACGTCTGAGGTCATGTAGGCGTTGAAGCCTCCTGTCTCAACTCCCATTTCAGCGAATTTAGCGGCAATTCCGCGGATAAGAGCGGCGGACGTGCCTTTTTCCTCCGGGACAGGGGAGAGGTCGGAGAGGTCTATCTCGAGAGGCTTGTATCCCTCTGATTTTATGCGTATAACGCCCTCGTTGTGGAAATATACGAGAGCTATCACGTCGAGGTCTACTGCGGCTGCGAGTACGCATCCGTGCTGGTGGTCTGTGTGGTTGCCGCCGGCTTCGGTTCGTCCGGGAGCGGAAAATATGCGGATATCGTCGCACTCGGGATAAAGGCGTGAGAAGTGCTCGGCGGCGCTGAGATAGCGTGCGCGCTGGCGGAGCAGAGCCCGGTCGGTATTTCCGTAAAGCTGGCGGAATCGTGCGTCAAGTCTGCCTTCGGAAATTGCGTGTGCAAGTTCTTGTATTGTCATGCTGAAAACTCCGTTCTGAAATATACTGGGGTATGTAACACTTTAGGAGGTCGATGGCTGTTGGACGTTTG
>DEDQ01000054.1:13249-16337 GCA_002350065.1 Ruminococcus flavefaciens | reverse complement strand
CTCAGAATCAATTATACTTAAAGTATCATATAAATTAATCTGGTTTAAGCATTTTTAAGAGGTGAATACCATGTCTGAAATAAAGCTGATTTGTCCGACTGTACCGAATATGCCGTGGCAGGAGAAGCCCTCCGGCTGTACGGCTCCGATGTGGAGACACAGCGATAATCCTATAATCGGCAGGAACCCGCTCCCTGACGTATCACGCATATTCAACAGCGCTGTTATGCCGTTCGGGGACGGATTTGTCGGTGTCTTTCGCGGCGAGCAGCGTGACGGCGTACCTCACGTCTACTTCGGCAGGAGCAAGGACGCTCTGCATTGGGAGTTTGACCCTGAGAAAATCGACTTCCGCGACGCGACCGGCGAGTCCTTTCAGCCGCTTTATGCCTACGACCCGCGGCTTGTCAGGGTCGAGGATACATATTATATAATATGGTGTCAGGATATGTACGGCGCGGCGATTGGAATGGCTGAAACGAAGGATTTCACCTCTTTTACGCGCCTGGAGAACCCTTTCCTGCCCTATAACAGGAACGCTGTGCTTTTTCCGAGAAAAATCAACGGCAATTTCGTGATGCTTTCGCGTCCGTGCGACAACGGGCATACTGCCTTCGGCGACATCTTCGTCAGCGAGAGCCCGGACATGGTCTACTGGGGCAGACACCGTCATGTCATGGGACGCGGCGAGCGCTGGTGGGAAAACCTGAAAATCGGCGGCGGAGCGGCTCCTATCGAGACTGACAAGGGCTGGCTGATGTTCTATCACGGCGTTGTAAATACATGCAACGGCTACGTGTACAGCGTCGGAGCGGCTATACTCGACATTGATGAGCCCTCGCGCGTACTGCACCGCTGCGGGAACTATATCCTCACGCCGGAGGAATGGTACGAGGAACGCGGATTCGTGCCGAATGTGTGCTTCCCGTGCGCGACTATACATGATTCTGAGACCGGTAGGATAGCGCTGTATTACGGCTGCGCCGACAGCTATGTCGGAGTTGCCTACACGACTGCGCAGGAGATATATGATTATATCCTCGCGCATGATGTCGCCTCCGAGGACGATAAGGGGCTCGGAAGAAGATAACTTTGCGGCTGATAAAGTGATATGAATTATGAACAAATGGCAGTCAAATATTGACTGCCGTTTTTACTATCCGTCATATTTACCAAGGATTTTACAAACGTATGTTCTTGTGAGCTTTGTTACTCTTGGCATATTGCACAAATACCTGTGTTAATGCTTGTCTGTTATGCGCTTCTCTTGCTGATTTTTCTTCATTTTTGCAAAAAACACTTGCAGTTTTTTGTGAAATGTGATAAAATATATTGATACTTAAAATTGACGATAATAGGCATTTATAAAGGAGAAAGCTATGGCAAAGATCAAAACTGCCGTTATTTTCGGCGGTACTGCTCAGGAGCACGAGCTCTCGCTCGCTTCCGCAGCAGAGGTAATTCGCAATATACCTACAGATAAGTACGAGGTCATCTGCATCGGTATCACCAAAAAGGGACGCTGGCTCTACTATCCTGGGGGAGTAGAGGAGATAACAGACGGAAACTGGTACCTTGATCCGGACTGCGCGTCCGCGATAATCTCGCCTGACCCGATACATCATGGTATCGTTACCATTGAAAACGGTGAGGCGACTGTCAGACGTATCGACGTTGCATTTCCTGTAATGATGGGAAAAAAAGGCGCTGACGGTACTATTCAGGCACTGCTTGATATGGCGGGCATTCCCTATGTCGGCTGCGGACACCTTTCTGCGGCTTCATGCATGGACAAATCCCATATCCATATGCTCCTCGACGACTACGGCATCAAGACCGCTGAGTGGGCGATAATCACTCAGCGTGATATCAACAATATCGACAAGCGCTGCGATGAGATCGCTGAAACTCTCGGATTTCCGGTAGTTGTTAAGCCTGCCAAGAGCGGCTGCAGCATCGGAACTACTATCGCTGAGGATATGAAAAAGCTCATTGCCGCTGTGAAGATTGCCTTCTCAAACGATAACAAGGTCGTTGTCGAGAAATATGTCAAGAGCCGCAAGCTCGAGGTCGCTGTATTCGGCTACGATAACCCGTTCGCTTCCTATGTGGGAGAGATACTCTCGGTCGGCAAAAAATACGACCCCACTGAGGTCAAGCAGAGCTCCGGCGACGACCTTCAGGTGCCGGCGGACATCTCAAACGACCTCCACAACGAAATAAGAGCCGTAGCTTTGAAGGCTTACAGGGCTCTCGGCTGCAAGGGACTTGCGAGGATAGACTTCTTCCTCACCGAGAACGGTGACCTTCTCCTCAACAAGATAGGTACTGCTCCAGGAATGAGACAGAACAGCGTATATCCAAAGCTTATGCAGCATCTCGGCATGGAGATGCCCTACCTCATCGACAAGCTCCTTGAACAGGCTATCGAAAATGCTGAAAAATCCTACTGATAACACAAAAGGAGACTGAAATGAAAAAAAACGTTTTGATCTCACTTACAAGCATACAGTGGCAGGATAATGAAAAAAATGAGACCGAGCTCCTCACTAAGGCAAGCGTCTCAAAGACGGACGGCAGAGACATAATTTCCTATGAGGATACCTCAGCGACCGGATTCGAGGGCTCGACTACGACCATTACTGTGGACGGCGGCAAAACTGCCTCTATTATAAGAAAGGGAACTGCTAATTCGGTACTTTCCCTTGAGGTCGGAAGAAAGCATTACTGCCAGTACGGTACGCCTTACGGTGATATGCGCATCGGAGTGTATACTCACGCTATCGACAACACTATCTCCGAAAACGGCAGACTGTACCTCAAATACACGCTCGATCTGAACTCGTCTTATCTTTCAGATAACGAGATAATCATGACAATAAAAAGTTAAACAAAAGGAAGGATAAAAAATGTCAGACCTTATCAAATCTGCGTCGTTACAGCTCAGAGAGCTCATAAATGACGCGCTCGGAGTTCTCGTGGCAGAGGGCGTTGCTCCTGCTGAGCCGCTCCCTGCATTCGCTGTCGAGATACCGGCAGATAAGTCACACGGAGACTTTGCGGCTAATACCGCTATGGTATGCGCAAG
>DEDQ01000054.1:0-13068 GCA_002350065.1 Ruminococcus flavefaciens | reverse complement strand
GTGCTCGTTGAGTTCGTATCCGCGAACCCGACAGGTCCTATGCACATCGGTAATGCCCGCGGCGGCGCTATCGGCGACTGCCTCGCAAGCGTTCTCGACTGGGCTGGCTACCATGCAGAGCGTGAGTTCTACGTTAACGATGCAGGCAACCAGATAGAAAAGTTCGGAAAATCGCTTTCTCTCCGCTATATGCACATCTGCTCCGCTAAGGGACAGGAGGTGCTCGCTAAAGCCGCTGACACTGAGGAGGTTTGCCGCCTCATCTACGGCGAGGAGGGAAGTACAGAGGATTTCCCCATGCCCGAGGACGTTTACCTCGGTCAGGATATAATCGAACACGCAAAGAATTACTTTGACCTGCACGGTAACTCGCTTGAAAATGTCTCCGAGGAGGAACGCCGCAAGGCTCTCGTTGACTATGCGCTTCCTATAAATATTGCTGGTCTCGAGCGCGACCTCAAGAAGTACCGCATCGTTTACGATAATTGGTTCCGCGAGAGCACAGTTCACGAGAAGAACGAGACCAAGCTCGTTGTGGACAAGCTCATGGAAGCCGGAAAGGCTTACGAGCAGGACGGTGCGATATGGTTCAAGGCTACTGAATACGGCATGGACAAGGACTTCGTTCTCAAGCGCAGTAACGGTCTTTATACGTACATCGTTCCCGATATCGCTTACCACTACAACAAGCTCGTTACACGTAACTTCGATAAGGCGATAAACGTTCTCGGTGCTGACCACCACGGCTATGTACCGCGTCTGAAGGCGGCTCTGAACGCTCTCGGAGTTGACGAGACAAAGCTCGACGTTGTGCTCATGCAGATGGTACGCCTCGTAAGAAATGGCGAGACCGTTAAGCTCTCGAAGAGAAGCGGAAAGGCTATCACGCTTGTAACTCTCCTCGATGAGATACCGATAGATGCGGCAAGATTCTATTTCAACCTCCGCGAGGCTAATTCGCAGTTTGAGTTCGACCTCGACCTCGCGGTTGAGAAGTCGTCGCAGAACCCCGTGTTCTACGTTCAGTACGCGCACGCGAGAATTTGCAGTATGCTCCGCAACCTTGAAGCCGAGGGCATTGCGATTCCTGAGAAGGCGGACTTCACTCTCCTCTCAGACCCGCGTGAGATAGAGCTTATCCGCCACATCGCATCGCTCCCGCGTGAGATAGAGCTCGCGGCTAAGGCTTACGACCCTGCCAAGCTCACCAAGTACGCTATCGACCTCGCAACGCTGTTCCACCGCTTCTACGACGGCTGCAGCGTAAAGAATGCAGGCGATACCGAGCTCATGAATGCACGTATCCTCCTGAGCATCGCCGTAAGACAGACTCTCAGGAACGTGCTCACTATCCTCAAGATAGAACAGCCGGAGAAAATGTAAAAATTACATTTTGGTTACAGCGAATCTGCTCCATTTAGCAGATTATCACAAGCTGAACACAAAAAACTTGGTCAAAATTCAAGGATTCAAAGAAAAGTTAACAGTTTGTTCATAGAATATTCATATTAATATGTTACAATCTGTAATATATTGAGGCTGACATGAAATTCTCTGAAAGCTGTCAGAAATAAAAAATATTAAAAGAAGGGTGCTTTATTATGTCCAACAGATTATTTCAGGGTTTAGTTCATCAGATGCGCGATACTATCGACGCAACTATCGGCGTTGTCGATGAGACCGCTACTATCATCGCCTGCAGCGACCTTACCCGCGTAGGCACTACAAACGAGTTCGTATCGCTCGACCTCAGTGATTCACATGATATCTTCATCCGCGACGGATTTACATACAAGCCTTTCGGCTCACGCGTAAAGCCCGATTATGCGGTTTTCGTAGAGGGCGTTGACGACGCTGCTGCAAAGTATGCAAGCATTCTCGCTATCACTCTCTCAAATATCAAGCAGTACTACGATGAAAAGTACGACCGCAACAACTTCATCAAGAATGTTATCCTCGATAACGTTCTCCCCGGCGATATCGTTATCAAGGCAAGAGAGCTCCACTTCAATGCCGAGATAAGCCGCGCTGTATTCCTCATCAGAATCGTTTCAGCCAACGATATTTCCGCTTATGACGTTATCCAGAACCTCTTCCCTGACAAGAACAAGGACTTCGTCTTCAATATCACTGAGACTGATATCGTTCTCGTCAAGGAGCTCAAGAGTACTGTTGATTCAAAGGACCTCGAAAAGCTCGCTCGTTCTATCGCTGATACTCTCAGCAGTGAGTTCTATACCCGCGTAAACGTTGGTATCGGTACTGCTGTTGTCGGCGTAAAGGACCTCGCACGCTCGTTCAAGGAGGCTCAGATGGCTCTTGAGGTCGGCAAGGTATTCGATACCGACAAGGTCATCGTAAGCTATGACAACCTCGGAATCGCGAGACTCATCTACCACCTTCCCACAACTCTCTGTGAGACTTTCCTCCACGAGGTGTTCAAGGTAGGCAGCATTGATTCTCTCGACCACGAAACTCTTTTCACTATCCAGAAGTTCTTCGAGAACAACCTCAACGTTTCCGAAACTTCAAGAAAGCTTTTCGTACACAGAAATACTCTCGTGTACAGACTTGAAAAGATAAAGAAGCTGACAGGTCTCGACCTCCGTGAATTCGACCACGCTATCATCTTCAAGATAGCTCTCATGGTAAAGAAGTACCTCTCGGCAAATCCTGTAAAGTTCTAAAAACTGTAGGGGTCGATGCCTACATCGGCCCTGTTACTTTTGCAATGACGTATGCGGCTGCATAGAACGCAGTTACGCATCTGCGCAGTATCGCTGCGCGAAACAGCCAGCGGGATATCCCGCTCGAAAGCAGGTGTAATTTTTGGTAGAGCTTCAGAACGTATCCGTGACCTACTCAAGCGGCGTTGATGCTCTTAACAACGTCAGTCTGAAGATAAACGACGGCGATTTTGCCTTCGTTGTAGGTTCGTCAGGCGCGGGAAAAAGCACGATGATAAAACTGCTTCTTAAGGAAATAGACGCTACAAGCGGCGTCGTTACCGTTAACGGCTATAACCTTAATAAGCTCAAAAAGCGTAAGATACCGGAATTCCGCCGTACACTCGGCTTCGTGTTCCAGGACTTCCGCCTTATTCCGTCTATGACCGTATATGAGAACATCGCATTCGTTCTCCGCGTTATAGACGCTCCTCTGAAATATATCAGAAAGAGGGTACCCTACGTTATAAGTCTCGTAGGGCTTCATGCAAAGACAAATTCTTATCCGGACGAGCTCTCCGGCGGAGAAAAGCAGCGTGTCGCTATCGCAAGAGCACTTGTGAACGACCCGCAGCTCATAATCGCTGACGAGCCTACCGGAAATATCGACCCCGAGCTCTCATACGAGATAGTTGAGCTGCTCAAGGGCATAAATGATCAGGGTACTACCATTCTTATGGTTACTCATGAACACGACCTTGTCCGTCACTTCGGCGGACGTATCATCAACATCACCGGCGGTGAGATCGTCTTTGACGAGGTAATTTCCGGTACGAGCGACGATATCCTTCCCGAGGAGGAGCTCGCGCAGACAATGGCTCAGGTCTCCGGCATTTCGACTGATACCAGCCGCATTGCCATTCCGGCTCCGCCTGTTACCTCTACCGAGGACGCGCTCATTGATGAGGTCATTGCCGCTATCACCGGCGCCGACCAGGACGGAGGTGTCTGATGAAATTAAGCGGATTCAAATACCTTGCTAATCAGGGTATAGAGAATATTTGGAAGAATAAAATGATGGCGTTCGCGACTTTTTGCGTTCTCCTGATATCACTTCTTCTTGTAGGCGGTTCAGCACTGTTTTACGTGAATATGAACTCGATGATACTCGGTCTCGGCAATCAGAACGAGGTCGCTGTATATCTCGATCCGTCAACAACTCAGCAGAGAGTTGATGAGATAAATCTGGAACTGCAGAAAATGGACAATATCGACACCGTTGAGTACATCTCCAAAGAGGAAGCGTACAAGCGTATGCAGAACCAGATATCACAGGGCAAAGCTATCTTTGATTACATAGACGGCTACGAATTCATGCCCGACGGTTTCAGCGTTACTGTCATTGATAACGATACTATCGAGGATACTACCGCTAAAATAGCGCAGATATCCGAGGTTCAGAGCGCAAGCTCGTCTCTTCAGGTCGCAGAGTTTCTCCGCGAGCTGAGAAGAGTCGTATCACTTATCGCTGTTGCTGTAATTGTCGCTCTTGCGGCAGTTTCTATGATAATGATCTCCAATACCACTAAGGCGAGCGTTTTCGCAAGACGTGAGGAGATACAGATCATGAAATATGTCGGAGCAACAAATGCATTCATAAGAACTCCGTTCTTCGTTGAAGGTATGGTCACTGGTTTCTTTGCCGGTGCCGGTGCTTTCTTCATCACATGGGCGGTTTACCGCTCGGTATTCCGTATCCTTATGGAGCAGGGTACTCTTATGAGAGCATTCGGCGTTGGAAGTATCATTCCGTTCAATAAGATCCAGCTCTGGGTTGCGCTTGCTTATCTTGTTATAGGTGCGCTCGTCGGAGCACTCGGAAGCGTTGTCAGCACAAGACGTCACATCGACGTATGACGCGTTTCTGTCCCGAAAGGAGAATCAGGCGTAAAACGCCGCTTTGAAATGAGTAAATTATCTATTACAAAAAAGGTGCTTGCATTTATATGCTGCAGCGTCCTGTCTGTTGGTATCATTGCTGCTAATCCTTTAGCGGCTGATAAGTATCAGGACGTATCAGCTCTTACAATGCAGGAGATCGAAGAGCAGAAAAAGGCTAATGCCGATAAAATTGCCGCACTCGAGGGGCAGATAAGCAGCCTTGAGGGCGACAAGAACAACGAAGAGGAGCAGCAGAGCTACCTCAACGAGCAGATCGGCTATATTCAGGAGAATATCAACCTCCTCAATGCCGAGCTCGACAGCATCGGTGCCGATATTTCTGCAACTGAAAAAAATATCAATGCACTTGACACCGATATCGCAAACCAGCAGGAGGAGATCGACAAGAATATCGAGCTCTTCAAGCAGCGTCTCTGCGCAATGTATGTCAACAGCAACGAGACTTCGGCTTCTGTTGTTCTCGGTTCATCAAGCTTCTACGACATGATGTCAAGAGTTCAGATGATCAACCGCGTTGCTGAGTATGATGACGAGCTCATCAACAATATCCTCGGCGAGATCGACGAGCTCGAAAGCTCGAAAAGTGACCTCGAGACTGAGAAGCTCAGCCTCCAGATGAAGCTCGACGAGCAGAAAAAGCGTAAGGAAGAAAAGGACGCAGAGGTCGCTAACCTCAACGAAAAGCTCCAGCAGACACAGTCTGAGATAGAGCGTATCTCCCGCGCTCAGCAGGATCTCGAAAGAGAAAAGTCTGATATCGAGGCTGATAACGCAAAGCTCGATGCAGAGCGTGCTGAGATCGAGGCAGAGATCCAGCGTCAGGCTGAGGAAGCTCAGCGCCGCTACGAGGAGTCTCTCCGTCAGCAGCAGGCTGCTGCTCAGCAGAGTCAGTCGCAGGGTGAGGTTTATAGCGGTCCGATGAACTTCGATACCAATCCGTCAGCATCAGGCTTCGCATGGCCTGTTCCCGGACACAGCGGAATCTCGAGCACTTATGGCTACCGCTGGGGTTCGCTCCATGCTGGTATCGACATCAGTGACGGCGGCATTATGGGTGCTCCTGTATGCGCTGCAAAGGCTGGTACGGTTATACGTCTCAATAACAACTGCCCGCATAATGAGCCTAAGAGCGGAAGCTGCGGCTGCGGCGGCGGTTACGGAAACTACGTGATGATAGCTCATGACGGTACATATTCTACTCTTTACGGTCACCTCACATCAGTTGCCGTATCTGTTGGCGACTATGTTGAGCAGGGTCAGGTCATTGGCTATGCCGGAACTACCGGCTGGTCAACAGGTCCTCACCTCCACTTCGAGGTGTACGTTAACGGCGGAAGAGTTGACCCCCTCGGCTATGTATCTCCCTGACGGGCTTGGAAAAATCAATAATAACAAACAGGGCAGAATTCAACTCTGCCCGTGTTTTGTTGTATACAGCATTTTCACATAAGAAAGCGATGATAATATGAATAAGAAAATAAGCCTTGGTCTGGCGCTGAGCCTTATTGCCGTTTCGATAGCTGTAACGTTTATTCTCACGTCCTTTTTCTCGCTTCAGAGCTTCAACAAGAAGGTCGTGGACGTTAACGAAAAGTCGAAGAAATACAGCTCTCTTCAGGTGCTCGACAGCTACATCAGAGACAACTATCTCGGCGATATCGACGAGAAGGAGCTCAGTGACGGCATCATGAAGGGCTATGTTTCCGGCATCGGTGACAAGTATTCGCGCTACCTCACCGAAACCGAATACCTCACCGAGAAAAATGAGGATTCCGGCGAGCTTGTAGGTCTTGGACTTACTCTTGCTGAGGACGCGAGCGGCTACATGAGGATATCCGAGGTGCTCGAGGATTCTCCTGCCTCCGATTCCGGTCTTGAAGTCGGAGACCTCATCACGCGGATAGATGAGCTCGATATCAAGGAAGCCGGCTTCAACGAGGGCATGGACGCAATGCGCGGAACTGAGGGCTCGTCGATAAAGCTCACGGTACACCGCGACGGAAAGGCAACGGATTACGAGCTCGTCCGCCGTACTATAAAGGTCAAAACAGTCGAGACGGAAATGCTCGGAAGCAATATCGGCTACATCAAGGTCACAGGCTTTAAGCAGAACACTCCCGACCAGTTTATCAGCGCGCTTGAACGCCTCACGGCGAACGGTGCGACTGCACTCATATTTGACCTCAGAGACAACGATGGCGGACTTGTAACTGCTCTTGAAGAATGCCTCGACCCGCTTCTCCCTGAGGGAGTCGTAGCTACAGCTGAGTACAAGGACGGTCACTCAGAGACGCTTGTATACTCCGACGATTCAGAAATAACCATGCCTATGGCTGTAATTGTCAACGAAAACACAGCAAGCACCGCGGAGCTCTTTGCAGCGGCGCTAAAGGACTTCGGCAAGGCGTCGATTGTCGGCTCGCAGACTTACGGCAAGGGCGTTGTTCAGGTCACAAACGAAATGGACAACGGCGGAGCTGTTGTGCTGACAGTTGCCGAGTGCAGAACAGCTAATTCCGAGTGCTATAACGGAGTTGGAATAACTCCCGATTTTCAGGTCGAAAACGAGGACGAAAATATAGACGCGCAGTATAACAAGGCTGTAGAGGTTGTAAGTGCGTCTGATGAATAAAAAAGAGTCCGTAATGGATGTATCTCAGGTTCAGATCCACCGTTTCTGTCACCGGTGACCTCAATATCTATCCTGCTCATACCGATGCGCAGAGTTTTATTGCTGTGTCCGTTACGATTATTGTCGGTAACTTGGTTCTTCACGTAATACATCTCATAATTAAAACCTCAGAAGCAGTGGCTTATACACTAATTCTGAGGTTTACTCTTTTTTTATGGACTATATTTCACTTTTCTTTGTTCATTTCACAAATGCACGGACACATATCTAAATAGACGTGCCTCTCACTCTACACGACTGAAAGTTCTCATGCCGTCATTGAGTTCGTTGACCGGGATATCGCCGGTAAATCTGAAGCATCCCGCACACTTTGACGATGTATCGTAGAGAACGTACCAATATTCTCTGGAATTGTCAGCCAACAGCATATACTGCATCTTGGCATATCCGTCAACAGTAGTGCCGTCAGCGTATTTTGCAGTAAATTTTCCGTCATAAGCACTGCAATCATAGAATGTATATGTATCTTTTCCGTCGGAAAATGTACCTGTGAGATTTGAAAGTATCGGACCGCCCGCACCGGGGTTAGGATTTGATGTAAGGGTATAATAACCGTATTCATTAGGCTTGTCAGCTAATCCGTCACCGCCGTCATGAGCAGGTACTTGCTCGATATAATCTGCATTGACATAGCCGTTTTTGCCGTCATAGGAAGTCAGATACCAGCCCTGTGTGTCACATTTGTAAATATCAAGCTGAGTCTTGCTGGGTATCTGAACAATAATGCTTGAATTTGTATCAGGCTTGCTTCTCATGTTGAGCGAATCAGACTGAGTTGAAACATATCCGCCGAACAAATAATCAGCAGAATTCAAGGTGATAGTCTCACTCGCCGGAGTGCTGTTATTACTTGCAGAAGTTGTACCGGCAGCGTTTCCGCCTCTAGCATTTCCGCCGCTGTTATTCTCAGTCTGAGAGCCGGCAGCAGTTGCTGCATTTTCCTGTGCTGCACCTGTTATTTCAGTTGAAACAGTAGTGCCGGGCAGAGAGGGCTTAACTGAATCAGCTTCCGAATCGGAATCTGTTGTGCCGCATGATACGATTGCGGACATCATTGTAAGGAGTGTAAGGCAGGTAATAAGCTTTTTCATAGTTTTTTTCCTTTCATAATTGGATCATATTCTCATTAGTGTCATTCCATTGTTTTCAGGCTCTGTATAGTCATTCCATACAAGATATCCGTTGTTGTCAATAGCGAATGATGCACTTCCGTTGGTGAATATCTGTTCTGTCGTTTCTGTACCGTCTTCAGTGAAAACGCTGTTTACAGATGAACCTGTACCATTGCATACAAGAGTTCCTGTACTCTCATCGTATACGCAGGGATATGTCCAGTATCTGCTTTCGGCAGCACTTGAAGCCCACTTCACATCAACGCTGTAAGAATTGCCTCCGCTGCTGTTAATGTTGATATAGCATCTTCCGACGCTCCATGTGCCTAAAAAAGAATCCGCGGATAAGGCATTATTTCCGGCAGTTTCTCCGCCGTTTTCACCGTTCAGAACAAATACGAGCGAAGTATCGTCAAATCCGGAACAGAGCACAGGCGAACCGCCTTCACGGCTTTTAAGGCGGAAGCTCTCCCACTTGGTATCGCCATTATAGAATGTATACCATGTGTTGGAATTTGTACCGTCGAGGTCTTGTATCTCTATCTTTATCTTGCCGCATTGTTTTCCGCCTCCGCGGTATGCAAGCTCATATGAGCCGTCAGCGTCAATGGTAAGAGTACGTGAATCGAGAGCGTTTTCCTCGTACCATTTTCCTGCTATCAGGTTAAAATCAGTTTTTGTCAGAGGTGTGCCATTGTTTTCAGTTCCTGCTGTTACCGCACTGTTTTCACTGCTATTTGAATTGTCAGTATCGTTATTGGCTGAAGTTCCTGCGGCAACAGTTGTTTTGTCTGACTTTGTATTCTCTGTAGCTGTGGCTGAAGTCGATGCAGAGGGTGATGTGGGTCTTGTCGATGAACTATCAGAAGCCGTTTCTGTAACTCCGCATGATGTCATTGCTGAAAGAAACGTAAGCATCGCAAGACAAGCAACAATTCTTTTCATAATTTATCAACTATCCTTTCATGATCGTCTGTCCTTTTGACAATGTCATTATAGCATATCTTTTTGAGCCGGAGTGTGAAATTACAAAACTGTAATCAGGCGATTTCTGCTCAATTATAAAAACACATTCCGTTGGCGATATCCTCCTTGTTGTCAGACCATCTGAGCATTCCCTCACGCATTACAAACATTGCAGTTCCATCTGTATAGCGTGTATTCTCGGTGTACGTACCGTCACTCATATCCACTCTTTCTTCACAGGTACCTCCGCAGTTGCATACCATTGCCGCAATGCTGTTATCATATGTAAGGTCATATGTCCATTTAGTATGTGTCAGAGTCTCTCCTCCGCCCGTTTTCCATTCGATATTTGCCACATAGTCACTGCCGTTAGGACTAATAGTGATCACGCATCTGTCACAGCCCCATGAGCCTAAATAATCAGCAGCTTCAACGCCCTCTGCTGTTTGCGAGAGGTCAGGTTCAAGCGGACGTGTATAATGCGGCGTACCGGACTGACCTGCATAGATGTCGGTGAGCTGTATACCGCTTTCGGTATGGAAGCCTATAACGAATTCATCGTTTTTATCATAAAGATTATACCAAATATCCTGTGTATTGTCAGGATTAACGCTGTATTCAAGTCTTACACTGCCGTGTGTTTCCGAGCCGTTGCTGTTCATATCGAATTCACCCGAGCTCCAGCTGCAGCTGTAGAATCTTATGGTGTCATTCCCGCAGTACCATGTGCCTGTCAAGTCGCTTACAGCTATACTTGTCTGAGGCTGTTCAGTAACAGGAAAGAAACCATATTTGTTAGCGCCTTCAAGGAGAGAATCGTCGCTTTCGGGCTCCTTTATGGATTCGGCACTTGCAGCAGCAGTTCCGTTCTGAGTTGTTGATGTTGATGCTGTTTTGCTTCCTGTACCTGTTGGTGATGCAGATGTCGAAGTCGCAGTGTCATTTCCGCAGCTTGTCATGGCAGCAAGTATTCCCAGCATTGCAATGATAATTAAACTCTTTTTCATATTAGAACTCCTTTATTTTTCGTTCAGAGAAGTAAAATCTCTCTGTTGACAATGCCATTATAGCATATTGGCAGAGCTCATGTTGTAAAATTACAAATATGTAATCGGGAAAAATTTTCTCAGAATATAACTCGTCTGAGAACATACTCACCGTCAGAGGTAGCCGCTATCTCATATGTGCTCATGTCGTCCATACCAAGATGCTTTTTCAATCTGGAAATATTGACTCTTATCGTGTTTTTGCTGTCCTCAACGTTGCAGCCGTAAATATTTTTGTATATATCACGATAGCTTATCCTTTCTCCTAATTTCGAGGCAAGCATATACAGTATCTGGAGCTCGCGCTGTGGCAGTGAACACTCTGTACCGTCAAGCGTTGCAGAACCTTCAAAAAGGTCTACCGTAAGGTATGGAAGTTCTATCTTGGGATGCTGAGGCGAGCGTCCGACATTGCGGCGAAGCTGAGCCTCTATACGTGCCTTTAATACATTAAGGTCATAAGGCTTGATTATGTAGTCATCGCCTCCGCTGCGGAAGCCCATTATCACGTCATCATTTTCATCGCGGGCTGTAAGGAATATAACGGGAGCATTTGTTTTTTGCCTTAGTATTTTGCAGAAATCCATTCCATTTCCGTCAGGAAGCATAACGTCAAGGAGTACAAGGTCAGGAACACATTCCTCCAGTTTGAATGTGGCAGTCTGTACCGAATCCGCACAGTGGACCGTATATCCTTCATTTTCAAGAAATGACCTGTTGATACTCATGATATCGGAATCGTCTTCTACTAATAATATGTGTGACATAAAAACCTCCCTTGATTACAGTTCTGTAATTCAGTACACTTTTTATTTAAAATATGGTATAATATATTCAAATCCTAAAAGGAGCAACTACAATGAGAAAAGAAACATCTAAAAGTCGTTTGCTGAAAAGACGGCTGCTTGCTGCGATGCTGTCATGCCTTATGATAGTAATGACTATCTGTACACTGACATTTAATAGTGTTTATAATAAAGCTGCAAATGCTGTTGAAACCAACTCCGCCAAACTGGCTGATGAAACGATCACTTCCGTTTCTGATGCGTATTACAGCCAGATGCTTGATACTCTGAAAAGCGAGATAAAACATTTCTGTATAAATATAGGTATCGAAGCAACTGCCTATCAATACAGCTTTGAAAACTATGATGACTACACAGATTACATTTGTGCTGATTCGTATGACTACTTCGGGTATACATCATATGCTGCCTGCTTCATCTATGATGGTGAAACTATCAAATGGAATCCTATCTATAACGATTACTTTGAAGAAAAAAGCCTTGATGACATTGTACAGCTATTTGACGAGGAAATATCTGAAAACTATGAAGAATACCACGCAAGTGATTTTATAAATCTGCTTGATATGAATAAAAATGAAAATACAGGTTGTTTCTGCGCTAAGGGAGAAGGCTATATCATTGCATGGGACAAGATGTGGTGCGAAAATCCGTTCAACAAAGAAATATGCGTTGGCTTGCTCTGGCAGAATACTAACAGTATCGTAGCTCCTATCAAAGAGCACGCCAGTCAGAAGACAGATGAACTTCTTCTGAACCTTGACAATGTGTTCAAGAAATACATATACATAATGATAGCTTCCGTTATCGGAACATTTCTGTTATTTGCCCTGATATCTGTTATAATATCAAAAAGGCTGTCAGACCCTATCGTTTCCGAGCATGATATGCTTGTGCAGGTAAACGAAATGAAAACGACATTCCTGTCAGATGCTTCCCATGAATTGAAAACGCCTCTCGCCGCTATGTCCGGCTATGCACAGAATGCGGAAATGGAGCTCGCAAACGGAGGAAATACGGTTCTCATTCAAGAGAAGCTCAAGCGTATCAGCTCTGAATCCAACCGAATGGCTCTTATGGTAACGCAGATTCTTGACGCCACACGTATCGAGGAAGGACGAATGGTCCTTGAGCGGACTCCGTGCGATATTGAAAGTCTTGTGCGGGAGACGATCGAAACTTATTTTGCCGTTCTGAACAAGAATAATAACCGCCTTGCACTTCGCATACCTGTTGAACTTCCAAAGGTCAATGCGGACAGTTCAAGATTGCAGAGAGTATTCGTGAATCTTATCTCTAATGCCCTGAAGCACACTAAAAACGGTACAATACTCATTAAGGCAGAGGAAGACGGAAACTTTATAAAAGTAACAATAAAAGATACCGGAAGCGGTATCTCCGAAGAGGATATGCCTCACATCTGGGAGCGATACTATAAGGGTAAGCACTCAGAAACAGGCACAGGTCTTGGCTTATTCATATGCAGATTCATAATAGAATCTCATGTCGGAAAGATATGGGCAGAAAGTGAAGTTGGTAAAGGAACGGCGTTTATGTTTACTTTGCCGCTTAAATAATATACTTTTATATTATATCATAGTTCAGATCAAAAATCCAGTACTTTCACGCAAAAATCATTGATCAGTTTAGTTCGGCTGATTTTTATATGTCATAGAAAGCTTTTACGCCCTTAGCAATACGTTTTTCAGGCTCGTTGAAGTGTCCGAATGCGTTTCCGAGCCTTCGTCACTATATATATGACCTGAGGTTGAAAATAAGGCAGAACAAAACCGCTTAGAAGTCTATTCTAAGCGGTTT
>DEDQ01000082.1:10142-12855 GCA_002350065.1 Ruminococcus flavefaciens | reverse complement strand
AAAGAGCTTAACGCGGTGATACTCTCAAACGACGAGCTCATGATAGACATTCCCGGCAAGGACACCGGCGATATGCACGATGAATACGTCCGCCGCACCGAGCGCTACTTCTTCAAGAAGTCGGTGGAAATTGTCGGAGCAGGGACTAACGTTATCCTCGACCGCGGTATGTGGACTAAAGACAAACGCAAAGCAGCTCTCGAAGAATACAGGAATGCCAGAGTTGAATGCGAGATACACTATCTGAAAGTTCCCGATGATGAGTGGAAAAGACGCATAGAAAAGCGCAATTCCGCAGTTGAGGCGGGACGTCCTGATGCTTATTTCGTGGACAAAGGTCTGCTCGTGAAGTTCCTTTCATTGTTCGAGGAGCCCGACGACAGCGAAAACATCATTGTTGTGGAGAGTGTGAGAAATGACTGATATCATCGAGATAACCGACCTCTCCATGCCGGAGCTTCTCCCCTACACCGACACCTCCGAGCTGAAGCTGCTGCGTGAGGGTATATTCATCGCCGAAAGCCCCAAGGTTATACGCACTGCTCTCGAATGCGGCTATGAGCCGGTCTCAATGCTCATGGAGAAAAAATACGTGATCGGTCAGGCACGCGACATTATTGAAAAAGCCGGCGATATACCGGTATACTGCGGCTCGGCGGATACGCTCGAGGAGCTCACAGGCTTCCGCATGACGCAGGGAGTCCTTGCGGCGATGAAACGTCGTCCCCTCCTGAACGTGGAGGATATACTCGCGAAAAGCAGCCGCGTAGCCCTGCTTGAAAATATCATGAACCAGACCAATGCCGGAGCTGTTTTCCGCTCGGCAGCGGCTCTCGGATTCGATGCCGTACTGCTGACGGAGGGCTGCTGTGACCCGCTTTTCCGGCGCTCCGTGCGCGTGAGCATGGGGACGGTCTTTCAGATACCGTGGACATATATCGACGGCGATTCGCCGGAATACATACGCTTTCTACAGGAACACGGATTCGTGACTGCGGCTATGGCTCTGCGTGACGATACCGTGCGTATCGACGACCCGCGCCTCACTCAGTCTCAAAAGCTTGCCGCCGTCCTCGGGACTGAGGGTGATGGGCTGCTCGCTGAGACTATCCGCGCATGCGACTACGCCATAAAAATCCCCATGTCCAACGGTGTCGACTCACTCAACGTTGCCGCCGCGAGCGCTGTCACATTCTGGACTCTCGGATGTCATTAAACCCGATTTGTTCACGGATAATTCACAATTGCAGTATTATGTATAAACCTGCACTCTGCATTTTATGTAAAACTCCACTTGAAAATGATATATAAATATGTTATGATGATATATATGATTCTTTCAGGAGTGACATTCAATGAACAAAACTACTCAGCGCGCTTTCACTAAAAAGCGTATCATATATACTGTATTGCTATGTGCTGCCGCTCTTGCACTCAATTTGCTCGGAAGCTTCATCTGCACCAAAACAGGTACTCCGCTTTACCTCGATACTGTCGGAACTGTTTCAGCTGCGGCTATCGGCGGATTTATCCCGGGTCTTATAACTGCTTTTGTTTTCACGTTTCTGAAAGGCATTTCCGATACAGAGGCGCTCTTCTACAGCATTGTCAGTATGCTTATGGCTGGCTGCGGAGCCTATTTCGCACGGCATGGATTCTTCCGGAAGATTTACAAGGCAGTCCTGACGATACCGTTTTTCACGGTGCTTGCCACTATCCCGGACAGCATCCTGACGTGGTATCTCTACCCCGAAAGCCAGACTGAATTTGCAGCTCAGCTGCTGAGCGACTTCAAAACTGAGCTCACAGATAAATCCATTACAGTTCTGCTCGTTTTCGTTGTCGTGACGCTTGTGCCACTAAAGTTCGCGGACAAATTCAAGGATTCCGTCCTGTATCAGGCTCCGCTCACAAATGAAATGCGGAAAGCGATAAGAACAAGCCGCTGCCGCTCAGTTTCTATCAATACAAAGATAGCACTTCTGCTTACTGCGGCATCGTTTTTTATCGCAGGCTCGTCAACGATAATCAGCTTCGTTCTCTTCCGCGATAACGCCATTGACGACCATATCTCGGTAGCGACCGGAGTTTCAGAAGCTGCCGCTGAATATATAGACCCCGAAATGGTCGATGAGTACCTCGAAAAAGGCGAGTCCGCAGAAGGCTACATGGAAGCCGAGAACGTTCTGCGCCTTATACTCAAGAGCCATGAAAACGTGGAATATCTTTACGTCTACAAAATCGAATCCGACGGCTGTCACGTTGTTTTCGACATTGATACAGAAGGCATGGAGGGCGATCCTCCCGGAACTGTGATCGAGTTCGACCCTTCGTTCAAAGAGGTCATTCCGACGCTTCTTGCCGGAGAATCCATCGACCCGATAATCAGCAACGACAAGTACGGCTGGCTGCTGACTACCTATACCCCCGTTTACAGCAGCGACGGCATATGTCAGTGCTATGCCGCAGCTGATATCTCAATGGACGATATCACAGACTATCAGAATAAATTCATTACCAAGCTCATTGCCCTGTTTATCGGCTTTTTCACTCTGATCATCGCCATAAGTATGTGGTTCGTGCGCAGCAATATCCTGCTCCCCGTAAATACCATGGCTTACAGCGCAGGAGCATTTGCATTCAACAGCGGAGAAGCTCTCGAGGAAAACGTCGAACGGCTGAAAAAGCTCGATATCTGCACAGGCGACGAGAT
>DEDQ01000082.1:9168-10012 GCA_002350065.1 Ruminococcus flavefaciens | reverse complement strand
CTGATAATGGTCCTCGCCGATATGGTCGAGAGCCGTGACAAATGCACAGGCGACCACGTCCGCAAAACTGCCGCATATGCAAAAATAATCATGAACGAAATGAAAAAGCGCGGCTTCTACGACGATCAGGTGACTGACGAATTCATCAACAACGTCATAAATGCAGCTCCGCTCCATGATATCGGCAAGATACACGTTTCCGACGTTATCCTCAACAAGCCGGGTCGGCTCACTGACGATGAATTCGAGATTATGAAGACCCATACCACCATCGGAAGCAAGATAATCTCCCGCGCTATCGACATGGTGCCGGACCCCGGATATCTCGCCGAGGCAAAGAATCTCTCCGAATTCCACCATGAAAAATGGAACGGCAAGGGCTATCCCCACGGTCTCAGCGGCGAGGATATCCCGCTCTCTGCGAGAATTATGGCTGTCGCCGATGTTTTCGACGCTCTCGTTTCGCGCAGGAGCTACAAGGAGCCCTACCCCTTCGATAAGGCGCTCGATATCATCAAAAAAGACGCCGGCTCGCACTTTGACCCTCTCGTTGCCGAAGCCTTCATCGGTGCAGAGGAGGAAGTCCGCAAAGTCGCCGAAGACCACAGGAATTACGACAAAGTTGATATATAAAGAAAAGCCAGAGTTAAAGCTCTGGCTTTTTTGTCTATTTTCCGAGCTTTTCAGCCCATTCAGCTTCCTTGAAGCCCACAAGTACAGTATCCCCCGTAACAGCTATCGGACGCTTCACAAGCATTCCGTCCGACGCAAGCAGTCTGAGCTGCTCCTCCTCGCTCATATCAGGGAGCTTGTCCTTGAGCTCCATTGACTTGTAGAGCAGTCC
>DEDQ01000082.1:7935-9128 GCA_002350065.1 Ruminococcus flavefaciens | reverse complement strand
GAGCTCCTCATAGCTGGGATTCTGCTCCTTTATGTCGCGGAGCTCGTAGCTCACGGAATTGTCATCGAGCCACTTCTGAGCCTTTTTGCAGGTCGTGCATTTCGGGTAGCATATGAATTTCATGTTCATTCCTCCGTTTTAGTCATGTTGAGCAGGTCGTTCTCGGAAAGTATCGTTATGCCGAGCTCCTGCGCCTTTGTGAGCTTGCTTCCGGCTTCCTCGCCGGCAACTACATAGCTGGTCTTTTTCGACACCGAGCCCGAGACCTTTCCGCCGAAGCTCTCTATCAGCTTTTTCGCCTCGTCGCGCTTCATTGTCGGCAGAGTTCCCGTCAGTACAAATGTCGCGCCGGCAAAGCGGTCGTCGCCTGTGGACTGCTTCGTATAGCTCATGTTTACTCCCGCCTGACGGAGCTTGTCTATCAGCTCGCGCATATGCGGCTCGCTGAACGCCTTTACCACGCTCTCAGCCATAACATCTCCGAAGCCCTCAATAGCTGAAACATCGTCCTTTCCGGCGGCAAGCAGGCTTTCCATATCGCCGAACCTCTCGCAGAGCAGAGCTGCCGCACGCTGTCCGATATTGCGTATTCCAAGCGCGTGAACGAGCCTGTCGAGCTCCGCATTCTTCGAGCTTTCTATCGCTGCGATGAGGTTCTCTGCCGACTTCTCTGCAAAGCGCTCGAGCGACATGAGCTGCTCCTTTTTGAGCGTGTAAAGGTCAGCCGGAGACTTCACAAGTCCGGTCTCCGTCAGGAGCTTCATGTTCGCGGGACCAAGTCCGTCGATGTTCATCGCATTCTTTGATGCGAAATGTATCAGGTTTTTCAGAAGCTGTGCCGGACATTCAACGTTCGGGCAGCGCAGTACGCTCTCGCCATCCTCGCGGACCGACGGAGTTCCGCAGACGGGACAGACCTCCGGCAGACGGAAAGGCTGGGAATCTGCTCCGTGGCTGACCGAGCGCAGTACCTCGGGGATTATCTCTCCTGCCTTGCGGACGAGTATAGTGTCGCCGATGCGTATATCCTTCTCGTCGATGAAGTCCTGATTGTGGAGAACAGCGCGTGAAACGGCAGTTCCGGCGAGGATTATCGAGTCGAAAACGGCGACTGGAGTTATGGCTCCGGTGCGTCCGACATTTACCTCAATATCGCGGAGAACGGTCTCTTTCTCCTCCGGCGGATACTTATA
>DEDQ01000082.1:453-7857 GCA_002350065.1 Ruminococcus flavefaciens | reverse complement strand
ATAACTACTCCGTCTATGTCGAATGAGAACTCCGAGCGCTCATTGCCGATGCGCTCTATTTCAGCCTTTATCTCGGCGAACTGCGTGCATTTCTTATACGTGGGAATCGTCTTGAAGCCGAGCTCGCGAAGGTAATCAAGTGACTCTGTATGCGATGAAAACTCTCTGCCCTCGACCTGCTGGACGTTGAATATGAACATATCAAGCTTGCGCTCAGCCGTTATCTTCGGGTCCTTCTGACGCAGAGAGCCTGCCGCAGCGTTGCGTGGGTTCTTGAAGGGCTGCTCGTCCATGAGCTCCTGCTGCTCGACAAGCTCGAAGAAGCTGCTGCGCGGCATATAGACCTCTCCCCTGACCTCAAGGAAGCTCGGAGCATTCTTTATTTTCAGCGGTATAGAGCGGATAGTCCTGATGTTGGCAGTAACGTCCTCACCGATGAAACCGTCTCCGCGGGTGGAGCCGCGGGTAAGGACTCCGTCAGTGTATTCGAGGGATACTGACAGTCCGTCTATCTTGGGCTCTACCGAGTATTCCGGAGCTGTGAGCTGCTCCGAACAGCGCTCGAGAAAAGCCTCTACCTGCTCCAGCGAAAAAACGTCCTGAAGGCTCGCCATCTGTACGGTGTGCTCGACTTTTGCAAACTTGCCTGAAGCCATTCCTCCTACTCTCTGCGTCGGAGACGAGGGAGTTATAAGCTCGGGAAATTCAGCTTCTATGGCTTTAAGCTCCTGCATGAGCATATCAAATTCGTAGTCGCTGACCTCAGGATCATCGAGGACGTAATACTGGTATGTGTACTTATCGAGCAGCTCCGTGAGCTCGGCTGCCCGCTTTTTTGCATTCGTTATATCCATGAAAAATACCTTCCTTTGAAGTATGCTGCCTTTTCAACGGCATGGATATATTATAGCACAAGCTGTAAAAAATATCAACTGATATGAAATATTGTTCAAGCTCTCCGGCATATAATATCCCGACTAATACCGGAGGTGCCAGAAATGTTACTTAAATTGCTCAAAGACCTGCTATTTTTCGCTCTGCACGTTGACAATACCAGCGTTTTCCCGCGTCCGCTCTCAAAAAAGGACGAGGAGGATTGCTTCATAAAGATGTCACAGGGCGACAAGGCTGCAAAAAACAAGCTCATCGAGCACAATCTGCGTCTCGTGGCGCACATCGTCAAGAAATACGCTCAGACTCCTGCCGAGCAGGACGAACTCATCTCTATCGGGACTATCGGACTCATAAAGGCTGTTTCCTCCTTCGATTACAGCAAGGGAGCCAAGTTCGCTACATACGCCAGCAGATGCATCGAAAACGAAGTTTTGATGAGCTTCAGGGCTGCAAAGAAGTCCGCCGGAGACATATACATAAACGAGCCCGTCGAGACCGACAAGGACGGCAATACCATGTCCCTCATAGACCTCATCGACGACGGTGTGGATATTCACGAGCAGGTAGAGCTCACTATCCGCTCAAAGCAGCTCTACCGCTTCCTTGATTCAGCCCTTGACCAGCGCGAGACCGAGATAATCATCTACCGCTACGGGCTCTACGGGACTTCCCCTCACACCCAGAATGAGACCGCCGAAAAGCTCGGCATCTCGCGCTCATATGTGTCGCGCATCGAAAAGAAAGCTATCCAGAAGCTGAAAAAAATGTACGACAAAGCCCCTTTTTAGCTATATAAGGCGCTTTTATACCAATAATTGCGAATTTCTCAAATAATTATTGACAAATCGTATATTTAGTGTTACAATTTACCAAGAGATATAAAAACGAAAGGGATTGGCTAATCATCAGCCGGATCCGTGGGTGACACAGCTACGCTCTGTCAAACACCTCCGCCCTGTAACTCAAAAAGGAGGATATCACCATGAAAAAATTACCACTCAAACGCACAGCAGCAGGCATTCTCTGCCTCACAACGCTCCTCGCCTCAGCAGGACTTGCTCCCTCAACTGCTTCCGCAGCAGGCTCGTCCGTCACTATCAACGAGGTCTGCCCCAAGAATACTACCAAGCCCGCCAGCGACGGCAATTTCTACGATTGGGTAGAGCTGTACAACAGCTCCTCAGCTCCCGTGGATATCAGCGGATACGGTCTCACAGACAAGGAGACCAAGCCCTTCCGCTTTATCTTCCCCTCCGGAACTGTTATCCCTGCAAAGGGCAGCTTCGTCCTCTACTGCGACAGCGATGCAGCTCTCAATAACTCTGCTATCGCGCCATTCGGTATGTCCGCAAGCGGCGAGACTCTCACCCTCAGCGACGCTTCCGGAAATGTTGTGGATACTATCACCTTCGGCGCTCTTGCCTCTGATACTTCCTACGGAAGATACCCCGACGGCGCTGACAACTTCTACACGCTTTCATGCACTCCCGGTGCGGCAAATACTGCTCCCGAGGGCTCGAACGCTGTAAAGCTTCCTGAATTTTCAAAGGAGAGCGGCTTCTACGACAGCGGCTTCTCACTTACTATAAACGCTCCCACCGGCACAACTGTATACTACACTACCGACGGCTCTGACCCCACAACTGAATCAGAGAAATACACCGCTCCTATCAATATCACCGATATGAGCAATACCGAGAACAAGCTCAGCGCAAGAACTGATATCAGCGCGAGTGCTGTTACTGCTCCGAGAATAACTGTCGACAAGGCGGCTATCGTCCGCGCTGTAGCTGTTGACAGTCAGGGCAGAGTGAGCGAACCCGTCACCAAGACATACTTCGTCGGAAAGACTGCTTCCGGCTATTATAAGAATATGAAAGTCGTTTCAATGGTAACCGACCCCGATAACCTCTTCGACTACGAAAAAGGCATCTACGTAAAGGGTAAGAAATACGACGAGGCTACAGGCTCTACTCAGCAGCCCGGCGAACAGCAGCCCGGAGGTCCCGGCGGCGGCTGGCAGATCCCCGGCTGGGGCGACTGGAATCCCGGCGGCGGCTTCAATTTCATGGAGCCGTGGAAAACTCCTGCAAACTACACCCAGAAGGGCAGAGAATGGGAGCGCGTTGCCAATATCGAAATGTTCGACAACGGAACCTCCGTCGTTCAGCAGAATGTAGGTATCCGCATCAAGGGAGCTGCAAGCCGCAATCAGGCTCAGAAGAGCTTCACACTCTATGCCCGTCAGGACTACGGTAAGCCCGAGCTCGAATACGACTTCTTCGACGGCACTGCTACCAAGGCTAAAAACGGCAAGACTATCAAGAAATTCGAGAATATCGTCATCAGAAACGGCGGAAATGACTGCGGAAACTTCTACTTCCGCGATTCCGTTAACCAGCAGCTCGTTGCTGACCGCGCTTTCGCAACTCAGGGAATGAGCGAGTGTATGCTCTTCATCGACGGCGAATTCTGGGGAATCTACCAGATAACCGAAAAAGTGAGCGACGATTATATCAACACCCACTACGGCATAAAGAAGAGCGACGTTGCTATCATCAAGAATGGCGAAGCCGAGGAAGGCTCCGAACAGGACCTTCAGGACTGGAACAGCCTCATTCAGGGCGTTGCGAACGGCAGCATCACATATGAGCAGTTCGCTCAGAAGGTCGATGTACAGAGCTTTATGGACTACTTCTCGGCTGAGATATACTGGTCCAATTCCGACTGGCCACAGAACAACGTTGCTGCATGGCGCTCGAATGCCATAGACGAGACAAATCCCTACTCCGACGGAAAATGGCGTATGTTCCTCTTCGATACAGAGAGCGGACAGGGTCTCTACGGAAGCCAGAACAACTCCGCAAATGCAAACTGCTTCCAGCGTATCGCTCAGAACAGGGACGACGACCTCAGCGCCGCATTCACAAAGCTCCTCAAGGACGAGAAATTCGCTCTTGAATTTGCCCGTACATACATGGATATCGCCAACTACAACTTCGATACCGAAAAGACAACTGCCGAGATAGACAAGTTCAAGAACCTCTACTCGCAGCAGATACTCGATACATATGACCGCTATCCGTCAAATTCAGACGGCAAGCAGAAGCTCGAATCCGAGTATAACACCGTTATGAGCTTCTACAAGAACCGCTACTCAACCGCTGAGAGCACTATGCGCAATGCCTGCTCGCTCAAGAGCACCACAAACACTGTTACCGTTCAGAACGACATCAGCTCCGGCAGTGTCAAGCTCAACACTCTCACACTCAAGGAGAACAAGTGGAGCGGCAAGTACCACTCCGATTACGACATGACTGCTACCGCTCAGCCGAATGAGGGAGCTTCCTTCGACCACTGGGAAATAACCGGTGCAGAGCTCACTTCCGGCAGTAAGACCTCGCCGACTATCACCTTCAAGGCAACGGGCGACGTCACAATAAAGGCTGTTTATTCCGGCGGAGCTTCAAACGTCATTGACGGCGACTTCAACGGCGATACGCAGGTCAACGTTGCCGACCTCGTACTGCTGAATCAGTACCTCCTCGGCAAGAAAGTCACTATCGCAAATGCCGATATCATCAAAGACGGCGTTATTGATACGTTCGACCTCGTTGAACTCAGAAAAATGCTTACAAAATAAAAAAAACCGGAGCTTTAAGCTCCGGTTTTTCGCTTATCTTAGCCGTTTATCTTCTCGTTGAGAGCAGCTACGAGCTCATCTGCGTTTACGCCGTGAACAGCAGCAGCCTCTTCGATAGTCTCGTTCTGTGAAGCAGGACATCCGAGACAGTGCATTCCGATGCTAAGAAGTATCGGTGCTACGTCAGCATTTATCATGAGAAGCTCGCCGATCTTTGTATCCTTTGTTACCTTATCTGCCATTTTAGAATTCCTCCGTATCGTCTCCGTGCATGGAGATAAATTTAAATATACAACTTGACATTTGTCCAAGTTGCTGTTATAATAATATCATCAACACTGACATTTGTCAATGGAAATCGACAAACTTTTACAAAAGGAGGCGGTTTGTCAATGTATAAAGGCAGCAACAAAACTGCTCTTCTTTCCCAAAAACTCATAGGCGACGCTATCCTGCGCCTTCTCGAAACCGAATCCTTCGCCGAGATAAGCGTGAGCGACCTCTGCCGCGAAGCTGAAGTCTCGAGACAGACCTTCTACTCGCTATTCGGCACAAAGGAAAATGTTATCGTATACACGCTGCAAAGCAGCTTCTGCTTCACTCCCGAGGACAACAGCAGCATATGCCGCTCGGCAAGCTTTCATCTCTTCTGCCGCAATTACAGCTCCTACATCGTCAAAAACCGGCATCTGCTCGAGCTGCTCGTGAAAAATGAGATGATGCACTTTCTCTACGATGTGCAGTATAAAGCATTCATGGAATGCGAGCACTTCTTCGGCGACGTTACCGGTGAAAGCCGCATTTACCTCGTCGATTTTATCGCGAGCGGCATGAACAGCATTGCCAAGAATTACGTGCTTAACGGCTGCAAAGCTGATGAGGACTACCTCGAAAAGCTCATGTTCAAGCTGTTTGGCGGTCTCTATTTCATGCACGATTACAACTAAGGAGATATAATGGAACTCATCAGGATAAAAAACAACGATGCGGAAGAGCTTTGGAAAATGCAGGTCGCGGCTTTCGCGGAATTGCTCGAACGCTATCAGGATCATGATACAAATCCCGCAAATGAAACTCTCGAACGCGTAAAAATACGTCTTGACCAGCCCTCGACTTACTACTATTTCATCATAAACGACGGTGTGAAGGTCGGAGCTATCCGCGTTGTTGATATGCATGACGGCAGCCGCAAACGCATTTCGCCACTGTTCATAATGAAGGAATACCGCGGAAAGGGTCTCGCTCAGGCTGCTATCCGCGCAGTCGAAGAGATACACGGCGGCTCGCACTGGCAGCTCGATACCATTCTTCAGGAAGCCGGTAATTGTCACCTCTACGAGAAAATGGGCTATCGACGCACCGGCAAAACTGAGGTCATAAACGAACGCATGACTATTATCGACTACGAAAAAGCATAATTTTCCGCCGCCGGCAGTATTGACACCGGCGGCTTTTCAATATATAATATTAGTAAAAATATTATCTTCTGAGGTAACTACAATGAAAAAAAGATATCTTATCCCGCTGATACTCATCGGTGTTTCAGCGATACTCACCGCTGCCGGAAGACTTTCAAAGAGCTTTGCCGACTTCTATGCAGCGCATATTTTCCCGTATTTGTCAACTCCGTACGCCTTCATCAGCGGACTTCTCCCCTTCTCGCTCGGAGAGATACTCATCGTCGCCGCACTGCTGCTGTTCGTCATCGGCATACCGGTGATGATAATACTGCTCATCTTCGCAAAGAAAAAACGTAAAAAAGTCGCTTCTTTTTCGCTGACTGCGGCTGTATGGATACTCGCGTTTGTTGCTGTGACACAGTCGTTCAACTGCTTCTCGCTCTACGGCTGTACACGCTTCTCGGAGCGGTATTTCTCAGGCTCAGAGCACGACAATGAACAGCTCAAACAGCTCTACTCCATGCTAATCGACGAGGCAAACGAGCTTGCAGCTGAAGTTCCGCGCGACGAAAACGACCGCTTCACTCTCACTATCGACGCCACCAAGGAATGCCGCAAAGCCATGAAAAAAGCCTCCGCCGACTATCCCCAGCTCAAGGGCTATTATCCCCGTCCAAAGCCGATATTATTCTCGTATTTCATGAGCCAGACAGGCACCGCGGGTATGTACTTCCCGTTCTCTATGGAGGCAAACTACAACGCCGATATGGTACCCGAGTGCCAACCGGAAGTAATATGTCACGAATATGCCCACCTCAAAGGCTTTATGCAGGAGGACGAGGCAAATTTCATCTCGTTCGTTGCAACTCAGGGCAGCGACAACGCTGAAGTACGCTACAGCGGCTGTCTCGAAGCTCTTGAATACGTACATAACCAGATATACGGCAACAACGTCCAGTCTGGATTTGAAATCACCGAGAAAATCTCTCCTCAGGTGTTCAACGACTGGTTCCGATTCCTGCCCGACAACTACTGGGAGGAAAACAAGGAAAAGGAGGTCTTTTCGACTGAGACCGTCAGCTCTGTTTCGGAATCAGCTTCTGATACGAGTATGAAGCTCAACGGCGTCGAGGACGGCATCTCCAGCTACTCACGCATGGTAAATCTCCTGCTTGATTATTATTTCCCGCCGGAGAACTCATAAAAAATCATATCCTCAGAAGATTATTCTGCACATCAGATTTGTGAACTATCCCCTCTTTCGAGTAAGTATGCACAAAAATGCATTCAAAATGATACAAAAAGTCATTGCCAAATGATGAATCATATGTTATTATATTAATGTAATAAACTCGTTCGTAATACTTTCAATATTATTCTAAGGGGGATAATCATGAATAAAACTCTCACAAAATTCACCGCCGCAGTCTCGTCTATGGCTGTTGCGGCAGGTATGCTCGCGGGCAG
>DEDQ01000082.1:0-192 GCA_002350065.1 Ruminococcus flavefaciens | reverse complement strand
CAACTACTGGGACGCTTCCGGCAGCTCGACCTCGAAATACCGCGTTGACACTATAAGAAATGGCGAGGTCATCTCCTCCGAGAACTGCAGCTTCACCTCTGGCACGAACTATTTCGATGTACCGCTCGACAGCCCAGGCAGTATCTACTCGCCGAACGACTGCTGTGTAGGTGACGTTGACGGCGACGGACA
>DEDQ01000039.1:13958-14301 GCA_002350065.1 Ruminococcus flavefaciens | reverse complement strand
TTCCTGACCGTTTTCCTCTTCTCTGTGGTATGGTACTGGAACGATTACTACGTCAGCTCGACCTTCCTCGACGATTCTAAGACCGTTTCGCTGATGCTGAAAAGTCTCGATTCCATTCTCAAAACGAGGATATTTAACTCGCCTACCGCGGACATTCCTCCGCGCGAGCAGATAGTCTGGAAGGAGGCCGGCTGCCTGCTTTCAATTAGTCCGCTCCTGGTGATGTACCTTTTCCTGCAAAAGCATTTCACCGAGGGCATTGCGCGCTCCGGAATCACAGGAATATGATATAGAATAAACCATTTGATTGTCAGATAAGGTACGGGCTGATGTGGGCATCAGC
>DEDQ01000039.1:9732-13837 GCA_002350065.1 Ruminococcus flavefaciens | reverse complement strand
CCACATCGACCCGAAACAATCCTTCTGGAATCAAAATAACATCGCGGGCGCACGGAATGCGCCCCTACAATCGCTGACGGCAGATGCATGGGAGGAACGCCGGGGGCGGCGTTCCCTACAAAATTAAAAGGCGAAAATATTTAACGGGGCGATGTCCACATCGCCCACTACAAAAAAGGCGAACCCGAATAAATGGGTTCGCCTTAATTTTATCGTATTGTGCGGGACGTCGGGGACGCCGTCCCATACAGTTATTCGGAAATCGGAATCAATACATTCCGCCCATGCCGCCTGCGGGCATTGCAGGTGCGGGATTCTCTTCCTTGATGTCCGCTACAAGGCTCTCTGTTGTGAGCACCATTGATGCTACTGATGCTGCATTCTGGAGCGCTGAACGTGTTACCTTGGTCGGGTCTACGATTCCGGCAGGTATCATGTCTGTGTATACCTCGTTGTATGCGTCAAAGCCATAGCCGAGCTTGCGTGAACGTCTTATCTTGTCTACGATAACGCTTCCCTCGAGTCCTGCGTTCTCTGCTATCTGACGTACAGGAGCTTCAAGTGCCTTGAGGATTATCTTTGCACCTGTCTTCTCGTCGCCGTCAAGTGTGGGAACAAGCTTCTCTACTGCGGGGATTGCATTGATGAATGCTGTACCGCCTCCGGCTACGATGCCCTCTTCTACTGCTGCCTTTGTTGCTGCGAGAGCGTCCTCGATGCGGAGCTTCTTCTCCTTCATCTCTATCTCTGTTGCTGCGCCGACCTTGATTACTGCTACGCCGCCTGCAAGCTTTGCAAGACGCTCCTGAAGCTTTTCACGGTCGAAATCGCTCGTTGTTGTCTCGATAGCTGCACGTATCTGCGCAACGCGTGCCTTGATTGCTTCCTTGTCGCCTGCGCCGTCAACAATGATAGTGTTCTCCTTCTGGATAACTATCTGCTTTGCCTGACCGAGCTGCTCGATAGTTGTCTCGCTGAGCTCGAGTCCGAGGTCTGCTGTGATAACTTCGCCGCCTGTGAGAACTGCGATGTCCTTGAGCATCTCCTTGCGTCTGTCGCCGAATCCGGGTGCCTTTACTGCTGCTACCTTGAATGTTCCGCGGAGATTGTTGAGTATGATAGTTGTAAGAGCTTCGCCCTCTACGTCCTCAGCTACGATAACGAGCTTCTTGCCCATTTTTACTATCTGCTCGAGGAGGGGGAGTATCTCCTGTATTGAGGATATCTTCTTGTCTGTGATGAGGACGTATGCGTCGTCGTATACTGCCTCCATCTTGTCTGCGTCTGTTACCATGTAGGGCGAGATGTAGCCGCGGTCGAACTGCATACCCTCAACTACTTCGCTGTAGGTCTCGGCTGTCTTGCTCTCTTCAATTGTGATAACGCCGTCAGAAGTTACCTTCTCCATAGCCTCTGCGATGAGCTTGCCGACATTCTCGTCAGCAGATGATACTGTACCTACTCTTGCGATGTCCTCACTGCCGGTTACTGCCTTTGAGTTGTCAACGATAGACTTAACAGCTGTATTTACTGCCTTTGCGATTCCCTTCTTGAGTACCATAGGATTTGCGCCTGCTGCGATGTTCTTCATGCCCTCGCGTACGATAGTCTGTGCGAGGAGGGTTGCTGTTGTTGTACCGTCGCCGGCTGCGTCGTTGGTCTTTGTTGCAACTTCCTTAACGAGCTGAGCTCCCATGTTCTCGAATGCGTCCTCGAGCTCGATGTCCTTTGCGATAGTTACGCCGTCGTTAGTGATGAGCGGAGCGCCGAATTTCTTGTCGAGTACGACGTTTCTGCCCTTGGGTCCCATTGTTATTCTTACTGTATCAGCGAGCTTGTCAATGCCTGCCTGTAAGGACTTTCTTGCGTCCTCACCGTATTTGATATCCTTTGCCATAGTAATTAACTCCTTTTTGAAATAATTGCAGGGAACGGCGCTCTCGCCGTTCCGTGACTTACCGTAAATGTACATTCGGAACGCCGAGGGCGGCGTTCCCTACATTTATAGTTCTTACTTTACTGTTGCAAGAATGTCTTCCATTTTTACGATGATGTATTCCTCACCGTCAAGCTTTACGTTTGTTCCCGAATACTTTGAAATGAGCACCTTGTCGCCCTTATTTACTTCCATTTTTATGTCGGAAGTTCCGGGTCCTACTTCGATTACCTCCGCAAATTCAGGCTTTTCCTTTGCTGAGCCTGTGAGAATGATACCGCCTTTGGTGGTCTCTTCTGCTTCGACCATCTTTACGACAACTCTGTCCTGTAAAGGTTTGATAGTCATGATATATACCTCCTAAATAATAATTATCAATTGAGTTTAGCACTCTCTTTCTCTGAGTGCTAATTATATTTTACCACCTTTTTCAAATAAATCAAGACCTATCGTGAAACTTTCACAAATTTTGTTATTCTATACAAATATAACGGCGCATTGTGGAAATGGTCTATGCGGGCGGATAAAGGGTGCCCCTTTTGGCGGTTTCGTGAGTTACTTGAATATATGCCGTTAGTTTACGGCTCGGCAGCCCACTTTTTCCGCTAAGGAAAGCAATCTATATCCGCCCGCTTTTTTATGCTTTGTGGTAGATTATGGGCCTTAGCTGTACTCCGCGCAAAGCCGCTGATATCGCTTCCGGAAGCATTTCAAACTCCGCTACGAGCGACGCCGGCTTCTTTTCTATATCGTCCTGAAGCATCGGCACAAAGTAATAATTCTTCCGGTTGAACAGCTCTCCGATGTTCTTCGCTGAGGCGAGCAGTGAGTCGTTCGACGCTATCGCAAGTACGACAGGCTTTCCGCCCCGAAGATGCGATTTCACTGCCATTGTCGCCGCTGAATCGGTCACTCCTGCCGCGAGCTTTGCTGCTGTGTTGGAGGTGCATGGCGCTACTACCATTATATCTGTCAGGTCTTTGGGTCCGATAGGCTCGGCTCCCGCAATGGTGGTTATTACCTCTTTGCCGCATATCTCGCTGAATCGGCGGATGTTTCCCTCGTTTGTGCCAAAGCGTGTGGATATCTCTGCGGCATTCTCTGACATGACAGGTACGAGCTCCGCTCCCATTTCACGGAGCCGCTCCGCCTGCCGGAAGCTCCGCTCAAATGTGCAGAACGAACCGGTCATCACGTAGCCTATGCGTATGCCCGAATAGCTCTCATTCATCGCCTGCACCCCTTTCTGCAAGTATCCCTGCAATCGTGTCCGCGACTATCTCTCCTGCCGTCACGGGAGCCGTTTTGCCCGGTATGCCAAGTGCCCATACTGCCTTGCGTCCGAGCTCTGCCGCCGCCTCGAAGTCGATGCCTCCCGGGCGGGAAGCAAGGTCTATGAAGAGGGTGTCTCTGCCGCTTTTTTCAAGCATTGTCCGGTCGAATACCATTTCGGGTGCCGTGTTGAATACAAGGGCGTATCTGTCGCTGAATCCCTCCATATACGTGTATTTTACTCCGTGCAGATGCGCTTTCGCCGCAGAGCTCCTGCTGCGGACGGCGGCGGTCACTTCCGCTCCGAAGCCTTTGAGTATCTCCGCGAGGGCAATGCCTATCCTGCCCATGCCAACTATCAGCACCGGCAGTCCGCTGAGCGTTACCGGCAGCTCTTCAAGCGCGAGCTGGACTGCTCCCTCGGCGGTGGGGACTGCGTTGCGGAGCTGCAAGTCTTCGCGGTCCATGTAGGTGATGATGTCGCTGCCGGTGAAGGCTTCCGCGAGCCGTGTGTCCGCTTTGCCGGCAAGGATAAGCCCGTCAGGTGCGAGCTTTTCCGCAAGCTCCTCTATTCCGAGCGAGCCGCTGTAACACGGCGCGTTGACAAGTCCGTTTTCGTCAAGCGGCGGCATCGGCAGCACTATGCTCCCAAAGCGTTTGCTCCCGGCAGCGGGGGAGAGCCCCTCCGGAATGAGGTCGGGGTCGAATCCGATGACCGATACGCCGTATTTATCAGCAAGCCGCTCTGCACAGAACAGCTGCCGCATATCGCCTCCGGCGATAAGTATTTCCATTATGTCTTTCATATCGTTCTCCATTCTGTGAATTGTGAGTTATCTGCTCGGTACATTATATGGAAACAGTGCGGAATGTGTGTTAAGGCAATACCGCACAAAG
>DEDQ01000039.1:7240-9604 GCA_002350065.1 Ruminococcus flavefaciens | reverse complement strand
CTTTGTGCGGTGTTGCCTTAAGAATTGAGAATGGAGACAAAGAAAACGCTCCCTGCCATTTGCAGGGAGCGCACCTTAGAGAGATATTAACAGATAATTTCTTGTTTAATGCAGGGCTTTATTCCTCGAACCTCGAATTGTATTCGTTATACGCCCTGACTATCAGCTCGGCACACAGCTCGTCGCCAAGCTCGGCACTGTTCAGACAAAGTGAATACATATCCTTGTCCTGCCAGCTCTTGCCCGTGTTGACGTTGAAGAACGTCTCGCGGCGCTTATCTGCCTTTTTCATTATTGCTTCAGCCTTTGTAGATGGTATCTCGTACTCGTTTATCGCGCGCTGTATCCTGAATTCCTGCGGCGCGTAGATGTATACGCTGAAACAGCCCTTGTCCTCGAGTATATAGCTTCCGCATCTGCCTACAAGCACAAAGCTTTTCTCACGCTCGGCTATTTCGCTGATTATACGGCTTTCCATGAGAAAAACCTTGTCCGATAAGGGAAGGCTGTCCTCGACTGCTCTTGCGGGATTTGCCGACAGAAGAAGCGAATACAAAAAGCTCGTGGGTACGCTCTCTTCCGCGGATTCAAGGTATTCGGCGGAGATGCCGCATTTATCCGCGGTCATTTCAAGTATCTGGCGGTTATAGTAGTTTATCCCGAGCTTTTCTGCCGCAAGCTTGCCGATTGTGCTTCCGCCGCTTCCGTACTGCCGCTCGATGGTGATGATTGTTTTCTTCAACTTAGTTCTCCTCCGTTCGCTTGGTTATAGCTTTCTCTATATTATATTATACCACAAAAATCAGAAATTTCAACAATCCGGTGCGAAATTGTCTGCTTTGAAATAAAACTTCTATGTTTTATACAACGAAATGTTGAAATACTTGTGCATATATGCCTGATGCTTACTGCCGGTTGATATTCAGACTGTCACCGCCGCTATATAAAACTATGTCAGAAAAATATCATTCCGCTATTGACAGTTAGGCAGAAATTGTATATAATAGAACTAAGGTTTATTTCGCGCTCCGCGGTGCTGCTGCGGCTGAAATATCCCGTATTGCAATGATTATTTTTTAGGAGGTAGATTTCAATGTCACTGACAAAGAACCCCAATGTTTTAAAATGGGTCGATGAGATGATCGCTCTCTGCAAGCCTGAGAACGTTGTCTGGATCGACGGCTCTAAGGAGCAGCTCGACGCCCTTACTGAAGAAGTTACTTCTCTCCCCGATGACAGCTGGGACAAAATGTACAAGCTCAATCAGGAGAAGTACCCCAACTGTCTCTACCACAGAACCCGCGAGAACGACGTTGCCCGCGTTGAGGACAGAACTTTCATCTGCTCTAAGGAAAAGGCTGGCGCTGGTCCTACAAACAACTGGATGGACCCCAACGAGATGAAGGCTCTCCTTACACCTATGTACGACGGCGTTATGAAGGGCAGAACTATGTACGTTATCCCTTATTCTATGGGTCCGATCGGTTCTCCTCTCGCTAAGGTCGGCGTTGAGGTAACTGACTCTATCTACGTTGTTCTCAACATGAACATCATGACTCGTATGGGTAAGCAGGCTTTCGAGAACCTCGGCGATACTTCTGACGATTTCGTAAGAGGTCTCCACTCTAAGGCTGACGTTGACCCCGAGAAGAGATATATCGTTCAGTTCCCTGAAGAGAATACTATCTGGTCTATCAACTCTGCTTACGGCGGAAACGTTCTCCTCGGCAAGAAGTGCTTCGCTCTCCGTATCGCTTCCTTCCAGGGTAAGAACGAGGCCTGGATGGCTGAGCATATGCTCATCCTCGGCGTTAAGAAGCCCGACGGCGAGATCAAGTACATCACTGCTGCTTTCCCGTCTGCTTGCGGTAAGACCAACCTCGCTATGCTCATTCCCCCTGAGGGATACAAGAAGGACGGCTATGAGGTATTCACAGTCGGCGACGATATCGCTTGGATGAAGCCCGGCAAGGACGGCAGACTCTACGCTATCAACCCTGAGAACGGCTTCTTCGGCGTTGCTCCCGGAACAAATGCAAAGTCTAACTACAACGCTCTCGCTTGCACTAAGGAAGGCGCTATCTTCACAAACGTTGCTCTCGATAACTCCGATAACACTGTTTGGTGGGAGAAGCTCACTGAGAATCCGCCTAAGGATGCTACTGAGTGGACAGGTAAGAAGGTTGACGGTGAGGCTTGGGTAGCTGAGGGCAAGAAGCTCGCTCACCCCAACTCACGTTTCACAGCTCCGGCTAAGAACTGCCCCTGCATCTCTCCTGAGTTCAATAACCCCGAGGGCGTACCGGTTTCTGCTATCATCTTCGGCGGCAGAAGAGCTACAACTGCTCCCCTCGTTTATCAGTC
>DEDQ01000039.1:6733-7117 GCA_002350065.1 Ruminococcus flavefaciens | reverse complement strand
ATGAAGCCCTTCATCGGCTACAATGTCGGCGACTACTGGGCTCACTGGCTCGAAATGGGCGCAAGACTCGGCAGCAAGGCTCCTAAGATCTTCAACGTTAACTGGTTCAGAACTGACAGCGAAGGCAACTTCCTCTGGCCCGGCTTCGGCGACAATATGAGAGTTCTCGACTGGATCATCAAGAGAGTTGACGGTGAAGTTGACGCTGTTGAGACTCCTATCGGTTTCCTCCCNNAAGGCTGAGGATATCAACCTCAAGGGTATCGAGGACGAGGTTTCTGCTTCTGCTCTTGAAATGCTCCTTACAGTTGATAAGGACGAGTGGAAGAAGGAGATCGCTGAGATGAGAAGATACTATGACGAGGACATCAAGGCTAAGGGCGG
>DEDQ01000039.1:4724-6619 GCA_002350065.1 Ruminococcus flavefaciens | reverse complement strand
TTTTTTAGTCTCTGACGTATTCAAACAGGTCGCCCGGCTGACATTCAAGTGCTTCGCATATCGCGTTCATGGTCTCGAAGCGTATGCCCTTCATCTTGCTCGTTTTCAGATTCGACAGGTTTACGTTGCTCATGCCTATCCGCTCCGCAAGCTCGTTAAGCGACATCTTGCGGTCTGCCATCATTTTATCAAGTCTGATTATTATTGCCATTTCGCACTCCCCTTACGCTATCAGGTCGTTGTCTTCCTGAAGGCTCAGGCCATAGACGAATATCTCGGATATTATTCCTATAATGACTCCTGCGAATATTACAAGGATATTCAGCATATCAAAGTAAACCGATACGCTGTAGGTGAGCGGCTCGGTGCTGACCTCTGAGAATCTCGGCATGGCTCCGCCTGCTATGAGTATCAGCGCCATGAAGCGGAGCTTCGCTGTTATCTTTTTCGAGAACGGTTTGCCGGTTTTGCGTATCTCAAGCAGGATAAGACTGATAAGTCCGAGCTCGCCGAATATGACAAGGCTGTATACTGCGTTGCTGAGATAGATAGGGTCGCGTTTGCTCAGATAGGCGACGAACTGCCATGCCGCCGCGATAAGCGCTCCCGCGCATATCAGGACGCTGATTATCATGTCGGCAAAGGTGCGTTTTTTGAGTGAGGTGGATATCGTGTTGTTCATAGTAACATCTCCTTTTTAAAGTTTAACTTTAAATATTTAAAGCTTTTGTAAGCTTCTGAGGAGATTATAACACGAAAATTAAAGCGAGTCAATAGATTTTTAAAGTATTACTTTAAATCTGTCGTTTCTTCCAATCCGGAGCGCTCCTGCGCTGCTCTTGATAGTCATTATAACAAGAAAACTCCGGCTGTCAGCCGGAGTTCTTATTCAGCTTTTCCTTTGCGAATGCGGCCACTTTCGGAATTACCTTCTTCGCGACTACTACCGTTCCTAAAAGCGGTATCGCGCAGCAGCTCCCGACTTTTACGCCGGTTTTCAGCATCTTCTTCGTGTTGCCGTTCTTCGTGTCAGTTCGTGCTCTTCTGCTCATTTTCATTCATCCTTATCTTTTTGAGGTCGGTCGGCGGTTTGAGGAAAAGTCGGAGATTGCCGTCGATGTGGTACCAGAAATCGTATATCTCGCCCTCGTCTGCGCAGAGCGACAGCACCAGACGGTGTACTTTCTCGTCCTCAAGGTATTTTATCATTTCACGTCCCGGAGCGTTGAACGAGCGCTCGACGTTGTAGCAGAGTACCGAGTTTATCGCGTAATCAAGCTCTATCGTGTAGCTGAAAAGATGCATCGCGCGGGTGAGATGTGCGATGTTGTGGTCTATCTCGGCTCCGAGCCCCTTCTGCGGGAATATCGCGTTTGGCTTGAAGTTTGCCTTGTTCTGGCGGAGCTGGCTGACAGATGTCCTTACACGGTTGTTCAGCGAGTTTATGACGTTGATGAGCTTCTCGTGGGCGCTGTCGAGCTTTTTCGTGAGCAGCTCGGGGTTGTCAAGTCCCTCATAGTAGAGGCTCTTGGCGTTGTCGATGTCTATTTTCAGCTTGTCGAGCTCGTTGCTCTGTATCGCAAGGAGTGTGCTGTTGTAGGCGTTGTAATCGTCGTCGAGCGTCTCCTTCAGAAACTCTATCAGCTTGGTGACGTTTTCCTCGTTGATGTACTGCTGGAGCATTGAGTTGTCGTCTACGGAATTCCTGAGTATCGTCGTTATCGCCGTGATTATGCCTGTGGTCATTAATGGGTCCATTTTATCAGCCTCCTTGTCAATGTTATACTAATTATACCACATCAATGTTTAAAATGCAAGCAAATTATAAAAATGCAGGAGGTGTCGGACTGCAATTGCTGCTTCTTAGCTCTTGCCGTTCATTTGTGGTATTTTCC
>DEDQ01000039.1:0-4664 GCA_002350065.1 Ruminococcus flavefaciens | reverse complement strand
TTCGACATAGAGAGCTTTAAGGCTCCCATGCTCTTTATCTCGGGGTCGAGACCAAATGAGCTCCCGATTATGAATGTTACGGTGCTTATGCCCTCTATGCCCGCGGTGCTTATCTTCTCAGCAAGCTCCGGACTTGTGAGCTGTTTGCCCTCTATGCACATCGGGATTATCATTCCCTTGGCATAGCGCTTTATCTGCTCGGCTTCTTTTTTCAGCGCTGATGCTATCTCCTTTTCGGACGGGTCGTCGCTCAGGCGGCACTCGTCAAGCTCGTGGAGCTCGAATGTGCAGTATCTGCTCAGTCGTTTGATGTATTCGGCACAGGCGCTTCTGAGGTAGTCCTCTTTGAGCTTGCCGATGACTATTAAATTCACGTTCATCAGAAAATCACTGCTCCTCCCTGTGTTTCCATTGGCGCAACTCCCATTATGTAATCCCTGCCGCTGACCGCTCCGCCAAGGTGCGAGCGGACTGTCGAATATGCGATGTCAGGAGTGTTGTTCTCGGGGCTGAGATGTCCCAGCAGGATATGCGTTGTGCCGCGCTCTATCATGCGCTTGACCTGTACTCCGCAGTCGTTGTTCGACAAGTGCCCGATTGGCGAGAGTATGCGCTCTTTCAGGTATATCGGGTAGCTTCCGTGCCGGAGCATTCCCTCGTCGTAGTTAGATTCTATAAGCACGAACCGGCAGCCCTCAAGTGCGGAATCGACCTCGGGAGTGATGTGTCCAACGTCTGTGCAGACTGCGCAGACCTTGCCGTCGTCGGTGGCTATCCTGTAGCCGCAGCTCTGTATCGCGTCGTGCGGCGTGCTGAAGCAGCTCAGCTCGTGTCCCGCGCAGGAGATGGACTTGCCTATCAAGTCGATGACCGGCGAATTCGGCGATATCTTGTCCGTGTCGCAGAGCCGCTGGAGCGTTCTCTTTGTGCCGTAAACCGGTATGCCCGTGTGCTTGGTGAGCATTTTCAGTCCGCTGATGTGGTCGCTGTGCTCGTGAGTTATAAAGACCGCCTGTACTGCCGTGAGCGGTATGTTGTTCACCTCGAGAGCCGCGGAAAGACGTTTGAAGCTTACTCCGCAGTCGATGAGAAAGCCTCCCTTTTCCGTGCCGATGAATGTGGAATTTCCCTTGCTTGAGCTGAATAGGGGATATATCCTTGCCATTGTATCACCTGTGTTTGTTTTTATTCATCTAAAATTATATATTATTGTTATCGGATTGTCAAGGCAGAGTGCAGGGACGCCGTCCCTGCACTCTGCCAAAGGCGCTGCCTCTGGACTCCGGCAGGGACGCCGTCCCTGCACCCTGCCAGAGGCGCTGCCTCTGGACTCCGNNGGGCTCTGCCCTTGACCCGCCAAAGGCTCTGCCTTAGGAATCCGCAAGGGCTCTGCCCTTGACCTGCCAGAGGCTCTGCCTCTGGACTCCGGCAAGGGACATAGCCCCTTGCAACCCAACCCACGTTGCCGCTCGCTGCGCATCGCTCACTCCGTACAAAAGGCATAATCTGCTTTCGCTCAACGGCACATATGGTATGGTTGGAGGAAGTGAGTGCTCTACGAAAAAAAGGCGCACTGCCGTGCGCCTTTGCTTTACTTATCCTGTAAGATCGCCTGCTTGACTGCCTGTGCATTCTGTCCGATCGCGGGCGATGTCTTGAGTGCGTGCTGGAGCTTCTCCTTCGTGCGCTTGATGTCCATGAGTGACTTGTTATGTGTTGCCTCTGCATCGTTGAGCATCTGCGCTACGGAAAGTGCTGCGGTCTTCTGCATATTTGCTGCTGCCGCCTGTGCCTTCTGTATAAGGTCTACTGCCTTCTTCTTCGCCTCTGTCACGATAGCTTCCTTCGATACTATCTGTGCAGCACGCTCCTCTGCCTTGCGGATTATTCCCTCGGCGTTCAGCTTTGCTTCGTTGAGTATGCGCTGGCAGTCGAATTCGATCTTCTTCGCCTCTTTCAGCTCGTGAGGCATATTCAGACGGATATCGTTGATAAGCTCACGCATACGCTCGCCGTCTACTATCTTTTTGTGTGAAACGAATGGTACGGAAGCGGACTTGTCAAGAAGCTCGTCCATTTCCTCAAGGATCTCATCAATACTCATAACAATTACCTCTCTTTAATAAGTCTTCTTTTTATATCATCAAGTATTTCTTCGGGGACAAAATGACTGATATCGCCGCCGAAGTAGGCTATCTGCTTTACTACGCTCGAGCTGAGATACATATTCTCAGCTGCGGTCGTGAGAAATACTGTTTCTGCTCCCGCGTAGAGCTTCTTGTTTGCGAGCGCCATCTGGAACTCGTATTCAAAGTCGCTGACCGCACGAAGTCCCTTTACGATAGCTACAGCTCCTACTGTGCGGACGTAATCCGCGAGAAGTCCGTCAAGTACGTCGATAACTACGTTGTCGAGGTCCTGCGTTACCGTTTCTATCATGAGCATTCGCTCGGTCGCAGTGAAGCTTGGCTGCGCTTTTCCGGCATTTCGCGAGATTAGCACTATCACCTTGTCGAAAAGCTTTGAAGCTCGCGTTATTATGTCGAGATGTCCGAGAGTTACGGGGTCGAAGCTTCCGGGACACACTGCTATCCTTCTCATTCCTCGTCCTCCTCGCCCGAAGGCTTGGTGAATACTGCAACACATATCTTGCCGTAGCTGTATACCTTTTTCAGCGACATTCCCTCCGGAGCTTCCGGCTGTTCGGCTTCCTTTTCGTATTCGCAGATGATGAAGCCTCCTTCGCGGAGCTTTGCTGCTGCGAGCGGCAGGAGCTTGGGGATATGTCCGAAGCGGTACGGCGGGTCGAGTATGATGATGTCAAACTGCTGTGAAGTCAGGCGGATATAGTCGTAGCTGTCGCGTGAGATGACCTCCGCGAGCTTGTCGAGCTTCGTGCTTTTCAGGTTCTCGTTCACGCATTTTACCGACTTTGCGGAGCTGTCTACAAATACAGCGTGAGCTGCTCCGCGGCTGAGCGCCTCGATACCCATCTGACCGCTTCCGGCAAAAAGGTCGAGCACCTGAGCTCCTTCAAGCTCAAACTGTATCGAGGAGAAAACTCCCTCCTTGACCTTGTCGCTGGTCGGTCTGGTCTCGAGTCCCTCGGGAGCGATGAGCCTGTGACCTCTTGCAATTCCTGTAATTACTCTCATATCAGAATTTATCCTCACTGATAACAGAACTTTTTCGGCTTAGTCAGCCGAATCCATAATCAAATACTATTATATCCTATTTTTCGCGGCTTGTCTATATTATTTTTCAAAGATAGGCTATTTTTAACAAAATACGCTCTTTAAAACCTGCAATGTTGCACAAATTTGCGGCTCCGGTACTGACGTTACAACGGGAATCTGAAATTTCATGTTGATTAATTTGCAGTTTTAATGTATAATAAGTATGCATGAACATAGGAGGTCGGATATGAACGGAATTATTAAAAGACTTGCTGTACTCGGAGTTTCAGCGGCGTTTTCTGCTTCGCTGGCGGCGTGTACGGAAGAGGATATCCCTCAGCTTAGTATTTCTAAAAATATTACTCTCGATTTTGACGACAGCTTTGATTTCGGCGCAGATGCCTGCAAGGGGCTGAAGCTGTGCAGTCTTATCCCCGGAAAGTGCATCATCACCTCAGCCGATATCGACGAGCCGGAGATATCCTTCGACTTCAGCTTTAACGGTCTCAGCCGTGCCGAGCTCGAGGAACAGCGCGATAATATCGACGTTTCATACAGCATTGCTGAGAATACAGAGGTGCTCTCCGTCTCCGTCATGGACAAATCAACAAATTCTATAGCCGGACAAAAAAGCGCCGATTTCAGCAATACAACTGCGGTCGCATTGATAACTCTGCCGGAGTATTTCGACTTTTTCGACATCACCGCTGAGGAATGCGATATCGGAGCCGAAAACCTGAGCGGCGATATCTGCCTCAATACTCATAAAAGCATTACTGGCGAATCGCTGACGTTCAGCGATTCGCAGGATAACCTTCTGACCGCCGGCGGAGATGCTGTGATAGGCGCTTCCTTCAATGCTCTCAGCCGCTCGAATGCTGAGATATCCTCCGGAGGAGCGCTGACGTATATCTGTCCCGCTCCGGAGCAGATGTCCTCCCGCGAAAAGCCCGATACTATAAGGCTCAATGCCGAAAAGAAGCTCACTGTCGACCTCAACGACAATACCTATTCCGATGAAGGCTTCTATGACAAGGACAACAACGATGCGTTTTATCAGTATTTGATCGGCGATGCAGTCGCTCTCGCTCCTGAATACGGCAATGTCGAGGGTAATTTCTACATCACGAACGGCGATTATATCTATGGAGAGAAGTCCTCGCCGACTAATATCTCTAAAACGACAGTCAGGACTTCTTCCTCTGTAAAGACAAAGACAACGGCTGCAAAAACAACTGCGGTCAAGACTTCTGCCGCAGTGACTACTTTCGACGACTACAGCGATAACACCTATGTCGAGTACAAATTCCGCACCAAGAAGCAGCTCGAACAGCATTTCAGCAAGCACGGCGACGAGTTCAAGGCCGATTTCAATTACAAGTCCGCTAAGGATTACGAAAAGGGCGCGAGCGACGTTATCAACAATAAGTCCGCGCTCCACAAGACCGAAAAAGAGGACGGCGACGGCGTCTACTACATCGAGGAAAC
>DEDQ01000015.1:55345-56927 GCA_002350065.1 Ruminococcus flavefaciens | reverse complement strand
TGTTCCTTATGGTGATTCTTTATCCTGCCAACAAGCATGGCTCCAACCTCGACCTGTACGACATCGCCGAAGTTCTCGGTATGCAGAACGGTATACTCGCGGGAATTGCGCTTGTATATGTTATACCTTTTCAGCGCTATCGGATTCACTGTATGCAGCTCGCCGCGGATGAAGGTGTTACCGGTCTTGGTGCCGTTGTCTATGTAGCAGTAGCGGTGGTAGTCGTCGACCTCAAGGCGGAATATCATGCAGTAACCGCCCGTGAACCTCCGTGCGAGGAAATCGTTCCTGAGCAGGTCGCTCACGCGGTATAGCGAGCCCTTTATGCGGAAGATGCTGTGCTCGTCTATCTCGTAGACCGAGAGCTTTGAATCGCACGGGCTTATCAGGTGCGACGGAGCATAGTCTATCGGACGTTTGCCCGGCTTTATCCGGCGCGTGAAAAACTGGTTATACGAGCGGAAATTCCGCATCTGATACTGCGAGGTATCAATTTTGTTCTTGATTATGAACGGACGTATCAGCGGCTTTGAGAATATCGAATTCATAAAGTCGCCTGCCGCCTTTGAAACTATCGGCAGCGTGAGGAATTTCAGCAGCCGGCGTCCGTCGGCAGTTCCGTACAGCTTTTTCAGGAGCTGACCCTGTTTCTCATTTGTGACGATTACCTCGCCTGTTCTTCTCTTTATCATCTCTTTAAATATTTACGTCATCTCTTGGCGTTTGCAAGCATGAGCTTGATGCGGTTTTCCTGATTGACTCTTGTAGCGCCGGGGTCGTAGTCGATAGCGACTATATTCGCGTTGGGATTCTGCTCCTTTATCGCGCGGGACATTCCCTTTGCAACGATGTGGTTCGGCAGGCAGCCGAACGGCTGAGTGCAGATGATGTTCTCAACGCCGGACTGCGCAAGTGCAGCCATTTCTGCGGGAATTAGCCATCCCTCGCCCATAACTACTCCCTGACTGATGTACTTGTCAGCAAGAGCGCGGAGGTGCTCGAAATCGTGGAGCGGCTCGAATTTGCCCTGAGCCTTCATCGCAGCGATGAGCTCCTTCTGCTTCTTGTATATGAGCTTGTAGCCGAGCTTGTAAATGCGCGACTGCATTGTCTTTTTGTCATATATTTTCGCGTCGTTGAAGGTTCCTGCCGCGCAGTACATAACGAATTCAAGCAGCGAAGGAACTACCGGCTCGCAGCCCTCGGAGATGAGGAAGTCCTCGAGGTGGTTATTCGCGAGAGGTGAATACTTGACGTATATCTCGCCGACTATGCCGACGCGTATCTTCTTCTCGTCCGATATCTTCACGGAGGCGAAGTCGTCGAGTATCTCCTTGTATAGCTTCTTGGTCTTGATATATTCACGGCTTCCTTTGCGGAAGATATCACCGAGGCGCTTCTGCCACTTGTCGAGCATGGCTTTGGAATCGCCCTTGTTTATCTCGTAGGCGCGGCACTTGTTGTAGCAGGTCATGAGCAGGTCGCCGTAGAGCACCGCATACAGGAGCTTGAAGAACATCGGCGCAGTTATCCTGAATGCGCTGTCCTTTTCGAGACCGCTGAAATTGAGCGATACAACGGG
>DEDQ01000015.1:49619-55286 GCA_002350065.1 Ruminococcus flavefaciens | reverse complement strand
TGAGTTATGAGCAGAGCGGTCTTGTCGGGGTCATATTTGCCGCTGTTGAGGGCGTCCATGAACTGACCTATTACCAGCAGAGCCGGATAGCAGGCATCATTGTGGACGTTTTTGAGTCCCTCATCGACAACTGCGCGGGAATCGTTCTCGAGCAGCTCGACCGTGTAGCCCTTATTCTCGAATATAGCCATAAGCAGCCTGAAATGCACAGGCAGCATATTCGGCACGAGGATCTTATGCGTTTTTATCATATCCTCGGTAAATCTAACGTAATCAGCCATTCTTACTCCTTTGTTCTGTCCGTTTTCTGCGCGGTATCGGCGTTCATGGCGGCAACGAGACTGCGAAGTCTTATCCTTGCTGCGCCGAGGTTGTTTATCTCGTCGATCTTGAGCTGCGTGTAGAGCTTGCCCTTGCTTTCGAGGATACGGCGCACCTCATCGCTGGTAACGGCGTCGATTCCGCAGCCGAATGATACGAGCTGTATGAGCTGCATATCAGGCTGAGATGTAACGTATTCGGCAGCTCTGTAGAGACGGGCGTGATATGTCCACTGATTGAGAACTCCGAGCTTTGGAGTATGCGCGAGCTGAGCGACGCTGTCCTCAGTTACGACAGCCATTCCGAGACTTGTAACGAGCTTGTGGATACCGTGGTTTATCTCCTTGTCGATGTGGTAGGGACGTCCCGCAAGAACGATTATCTTGCGGTTCTCTTCGCGCGCCTGACGTATGATATCGTCCGCCTTTGCCGCGATATCGCGGTGATAACGGTCGAGAGCCTCATATGCCTTGTCGACAGCCGCAGCTATCTTGCCCTTGATATTGTACTGCTTCAGCGCGTTTTTCATGACCTTTACGACGTTCTTGCGGACGTTGAGGTCCATGTACGGGTGAATGAAGTTATTGTCACTGAGGCGGGGATTGTTCCTGAGCAGGAGCTCGGGGTAGTATGCGACAACAGGACAGTTGAAGTGGTTGTCGCTCTCGCCCTCGTCGAGGTTGTAGCTCATGCAGGGGTAGAATACGAAATCAGCGCCCTTGTCGAGGAGATTCTCGATGTGACCGTGTGTGAGCTTTGCCGGGTAGCAGACTGTATCCGAGGGGATGGTATGCTGACCGAGGTAGTACATCTCACGTGAGCTCTCGTCGCTGAAAATGGTCTGGAAGCCGAGCTCTGTGAAGAAAGCGTGCCAGAAAGGCATATGCTCGTAGAAGCTGAGTGCGAGCGGAAGACCAACCTTGGCGATGGGACGAGCCGGCTGACCGCTTTTTTCGAGTGAGATTATGCTGTTGTACTTGTATTCGTAAAGGTTGGGGACGTTGTTCTTCTTCGCCTTGCCGCCGCCCTTTTCACAGCGGTTTCCGGAGATGAAGTTCCTGCCCTTGCCGAAGTTGATGATGTTGAGCTGACAGTTCGCCGTGCAGCCTCCGCACTGCGCAGAGCGCGAAGTATAGGCGAATGTTGCGAGCTCGTCTTTGGATATGATGTGCGATTCGCCCTCAGAGCGCTCCTTTGCGTAGAGAGCGCAGCCGAAAGCTCCCATAAGACCGGAAATAGCCGGACGGATAACATTTCTGCCGAGCTCCTTCTCGAACGAGCGGAGCACTGCGTCGTTGAGGAAGGTACCTCCCTGCACGACGATGTTCTTGCCGAGGTCGTCGGGCGAATTTGCGCGTATTACCTTGTATATGGCGTTCTTGATGATAGAAGATGAAAGTCCCGCGGAGATATCCTCAACGGTAGCGCCGTCCTTCTGAGCCTGCTTTACGGAGCTGTTCATGAAAACGGTACAGCGCGAGCCGAGGTCTACGGGGTGCTCGGCGAAAAGTCCGAGCTGCGAGAATTCGGCAATGTCGTATCCGAGCGCCATTGCGAATGTCTGTATGAACGAGCCGCAGCCTGACGAGCAAGCCTCATTGAGCATGATGCTGTCGATGCTGTGATTCTTTATCTTGAAGCATTTTATGTCCTGACCGCCGATGTCGATGATGAAGTCTACCTCGGGGCAGAAGTAAGCGGCAGCCTTGAAGTGAGCGACTGTTTCAACGATGCCGTGGTCGATAGAGAGACCTGCCTTGATGAGGTCCTCGCCGTAGCCTGTAACAGCCGAGCCTTTTATAGTGATATCGGGGTTCATAGCCTCGTATATCTTTTTGAGCTGGTCGGCTATCTTGTCGAGGGGCTGACCCTGATTCGAGCTGTAGTGGTGGTAGAGTATACGTCCGTCGTTGGTTATGAGCACGAGCTTTGTAGTAGTCGAGCCTGCGTCGATACCGAGATATGCGTCGCCCTTGTATGTACGTATATCACCGTATCCGAGGTCGAATTTCTTGTGTCGGTCGATGAAAGCATCATATTCAGCCTGAGAGCTGAAAAGCGGCTCTCCGGTGACGATATCATCTGAGGCGCGGGCATTCTTTATCTTGCCGAGCAGCTCTGTAATGGAGTACGCGTCCGCCGCCTGCGAAGCGTATACAGCGCAGCCGTATGCCACGAAAACGGGACCGTCCTCGGGGAAAACGGCGTGCTCCTCGTCGAGACCGAGAGTCCTGACGAATGCCTGCTTGAGTCCCTTTAAGAAGTGGAGCGGACCGCCGAGGAAGAGCACTTTTCCCTCGATAGTTCTTCCCTGCGCGAGACCGGATACTGTCTGGTCAACTACAGCCTGAAAGATACTTGCAGCAACGTCCTCGCGGCGGGCGCCCTGATTGAGAAGGGGCTGGATATCGGATTTAGCGAAAACTCCGCAGCGTGAAGCTATGGGGTATATCTTCTGCGCCCTGAGCGAGAGCTCGTCGAGCTGGTCGGCGGTTATGCCGAGAAGAGTAGCCATCTGGTCGATGAAAGCGCCTGTGCCTCCCGCGCAGGAGCCGTTCATTCGCTGCTCAACTCCGCCGGTGAGGAAGATTATCTTCGCGTCCTCGCCTCCGAGCTCGATAACAGCGTCAGCGTCGGGCTGTTTTTCCTTTACGGCGAGAAATGCCGCATGTACCTCCTGCACGAAGGGTATCTCCGCAGAATTGGCAAGTCCGAGACCTGCCGAGCCCGTGATGCAGACCTTGAACTCCTCGTCGGGATAATCAGCCTGTATAAGCTTGAGCTGGTCTGTAACGGTCTCCTTGACCTTGGAAAGGTGACGCTGATATTTTGAATATACGATATTGCCTTCGATATCGGTTATGACTGTTTTAACGGTAGTAGAGCCGACGTCGATACCGAGAGAATAGTTATTCGCCATAGTTTTACCTCATTATAATGATTTTCTCCGTCTGTCGGAGCAGTTATCTATATCTAAACGTAATTATAATCATTATACAACATTTTCGGGAAAAAATAAAGTGGTAAATTTTATTTTTATCATCTTCTCTGAAAAATCGGGATTTTCCACGCGTTTTTGCAATTCTTTGACATAGGAAGGAGAAGAATTGAGAATTGAGAATTAAAGTATCGCTGACGCGATAGAATTTAAATATGTCCGCGTAAGAGGACACATTCATTCTCAATTTTCCGTTCTCAACTCTCAATTCCATAAATCGGTTGCGTTTTTTCGTTATTTATGCTATACTAATCTCATATCACCGAAAGGAGCATATCATGACCGCCAATCTTTTTTCCGAGATAGAATATCTGAAAGGCGTAGGCAAAGCACGAGGCGAGAAATACCGCAAGCTTGAGATAAACAGTCCGTATGACCTAATATATCATATCCCGCGCGCCTATCTTGATTTCCGCGCATATGTGCCGATACAGCAGGCAGTTATCGGAAGCTACAACGTGTTGAAGCTGACAGTCGTGCAGAAGAATCGTCCTCAGCGCGTCCGCGGCGGACTTGTGATATGCAACGCTGTTGCTACGGACGGCATCGACAGCATCGTAATTGTTATATATAATAACGTTTACGGCTTTCAGGCGCTCAAAGAGGGGCAGACATACTATATGTACGGCAAGGTCAACGGAAGTATGCTCCGCCGCGAGATAGTCGCTCCCGTATTCATAAAAGCGGAAGAGACCGTGCTCATTCAGCCGATATATCGCCTTACGCAGGGCTTGTCCGTGAATATGGTACGCACGAATATGCGTCAAGCGCTCGACATCATGAAGCATTTCCCATTCGAGACGCTCCCGCAGGAGATACTCGCGCAGTATCACCTCGCACCGCTGATGTGGTCACTCGAGAACATACACTTCCCGACAAGCGACAAAGCTGCTGAGGAAGCCCGCCGCCGCCTCGCATTCGACGAGCTTTTGAAGCTCCAGCTCGGCATGACGATGCTGAAGCTCCGCCGCAGGAAGAGCACTGCATTCGCAATGGACAGCTCCGTTGACATCAGCGATTTTGAGCGGGCACTGCCTTTTCAGTTCACTGAGGGACAGTCGCAGGCGGTAGCCGACGTCATTGCCGATATGTGCAGGGATACGCCGATGAACCGGCTTTTGCAGGGCGATGTCGGAAGCGGCAAGACCGCTGTTGCAGCAGCGGCGTGCTGTTTTGCTGCAAAGAACGGTATACAGTCAGCGCTCATGGCTCCTACTGAGATACTCGCGACCCAGCATTTCAATACGCTCTCAGAGCTGCTCGTGCCGCTCGGGATAGAGGTCTGCCTGCTTACGGGCTCATCGACTGCAAAAAAGAAAGCAACGATACGTGAGAAGCTTGCAAACGGCGAAATAGACGTGATAGTAGGCACTCACGCGATAATACAGAAGGACGTTGAATATAAGGCTCTCGGGCTCGTTATAACCGACGAGCAGCACCGCTTCGGCGTTGCTCAGCGTGCGGCTCTCGCGGAAAAGGGAGACTCTCCTCACCGCCTTGTAATGTCCGCGACGCCTATCCCGCGCACGCTTGCGCTGATGATATACGGCGACCTTGACATTTCCGTGATAAAGCAGCTCCCCAAGGGCAGACAGCCCGTCAAGACCTACGCTGTTACCGGCAAAAAGCGCGCCGACGCCTTTGGCTTCGTGCGCGCGCGGCTCGACGAAGGCAGGCAGGCGTATGTGGTCTGCCCGATGATAGAGGACAGCGAGAGCGACTTATTCGCCGTCAAGACCTACGCTGAGGACGCCGCAAAGGGCAATTTAAAGGGCTATACGACTGCTCTCCTGCACGGAAAAATGCGCCCTGCGGAAAAGGAAAAGGTCATGAAGCAGTTCCGTGACGGCGAGATACAGGTGCTGATATGCACTACCGTTGTCGAGGTCGGAGTTGATGTGCCGAATGCGGCGGTAATGGTGATAGAAAATGCCGAACGCTTCGGACTTTCGCAGCTTCACCAGCTCCGCGGAAGAGTCGGCAGAGGCAGCTTCGAGAGCTTCTGCATACTCATCACTGACAACAAGAATGACGACTGCATCAAGCGCATGAAGATAATCTCCTCTACGACAGACGGCTTCAGAATCGCGGAGGAGGACCTGAAAATGCGCGGTCCCGGCGACTTCTTCGGCAGCGCTCAGCACGGACTTCCGCCGCTGAAAATAGCTGATGTCGCGTGCAGCATGGAGCTCTCCGGCATGGCTCAGGAGTGCGCGGCAAAGATACTCGCCGATGACCCAGAGCTCAGCAAGCCGCAGAACCGCTCACTGAAAATGGATACAATGCGGCTTTTCAATCACGATATAACAGGATAAAAGGGCTTTATTAAGGCAACACCGTACAAAGAC
>DEDQ01000015.1:45029-49488 GCA_002350065.1 Ruminococcus flavefaciens | reverse complement strand
CTTTGTGCGGTATTGCCTTAACGAAAAATCGCCATAAGGCGATACCATAGCTATAAACTGAAAGCAGCCATAAGGAAAACTCCATATGGCTGCTTTTTCTGATGTTACTTTGTGAGCTTGTTGATGATACCGCCGATCTTTCCGCTGATACCGTCAGCAGTTATTTTAGCCTTAACGCCGTCAACGATCTTGTTTATCTGATCGTCAGGGAGGTCGATGCCGATAACGCCTTCAACAGCCTTGACAGGGTCCTGCTTGAATTTTGCAGCGAAATCCTTGTCGTTTTTAACCTTGTTTACGAGCTCTTCGATTTTTGCTTTGATATCCATACCGGAGTACCTTCTTTCATTAAAAGTTTATATTTACATTATAGCACTTGATTCCGGAAAATGCAAGTTTTTTGCTTTATAAGAGTTCCTGCTTTTCAAACATCAGAACAGGATATCCCTCGTAATAGGGCTTGACTATTTCCGGATGAGCGTCGGCATAGCTGAAAATCGCATCGGCGAGCCCCTCTTTCAGGAATCCCGCAAGCTGCGAGAGAGGTCTGTTGTAGAGCTCGTCGCATATCGAGGCGATAGTTATCGCCCGCCTGCCGCCGACCTCCATTATGCGGTAAGGCCATATCCGGCAGTCGAACGGCTTATCGTCGCCGAGCATACAGCCGGTCTCGGTGAGCGCCGGACACGAGAAGAGCTCGTCCTCGTCGAGCTCCTTCACCTTGAAGATGAAGCCGCCGTCCTTGGTGACGAATTCGGTCTCGGGCTTTGCGGAGCGTATGCGCTCGCATATCTCAGCCGTGAATACAGGAGTCTCCCATGCGTCGTACCTGTCGAATTTGCAGCAGAGCCGGCATTCGGCGCAGCTTTTGCTGTCAAGTATCTTTTTCAGCATCGTTTTTCCTCCTCTTTTCGGTATCGTTTATGAAGTCGGCAACGATGTAGCGAGGACGCTGTTTGACCTCGGCGTAAATTTTGCCGATATATTCGCCGATTATGCCGAGTGCAAGTATCTGTATGCCGCCGATGAACCATATCGAGCACATCGTACTCGACCAGCCGAGCTCGGAATGTCCGAGTATCTTCACCACGAACGCCCAGATTATTGCTGCCGCGCTTATCAGTGACATGAGAAAGCCGATGCCGGTTATGAGCTTCAGCGGCTTTGTGCTGAACGAGGTTATGCCGTTTACAGCGAATGCGAGCATTTTTTTCAGCGGGTATTTGCTTTCGCCGGCGAAGCGCTCACTGCGTTCGTAGTAGACGTTGGCGCTCTTGAAGCCTATCAGCGGAACTATGCCCCGCAGGAAGAGATTTACCTCGCGGAAGCCGTCGAGCTCCTGCAATACGCGCCTGCTCATGAGCCGGAAATCCGCGTGATTGTAGACGATATCCGCACCCATAGCCTTCATGAAGCGGTAGAAGCTCTCGGCGGTGAAGCGCTTGAAGAAGGTGTCGGTCTTGCGGGCACTGCGCACTCCGTAGACAACCTGACATCCCTCGTTATATTTTTCTATCATGGCGTCTATGGCATTGATGTCGTCCTGAAGGTCTGCGTCCATAGTTATCGCCATGTCGCAGATGTCCTTGACCGTCATAAGTCCCGCGAGCACGGCGTTCTGATGACCGCTGTTGCGTGCGAGGTCTATTCCGGAGAAAAATGCCGGCTCGGAGCAGTGGAGCTCCTCTATTATCTGCCATGTTGAATCCTTAGAGCCGTCGTTTACGAATACTATGCGGCTTTCCGGAGATATAAAGCCCCGCCCGATGAGCGAGACGTATTTTTCTTTCATGCGTGAAGCTGTCTCGCGGAGGACTGCTTCCTCGTTATAGCAGGGTATGACCATATATAGTGTATCAGCCATTCTTATCCCTCATTTCGTATATATGCAATTATTTTACCATGTACGGCGCAGAAAGTCAATACGGAGAATTGTCATAGTATTGTAATTGACTGCAACGCCCGATAATGATATAATATATATATATAATTAACAGATTAAACGGAGGTGCAAGCATGAAGAGGATACCTGCAATATTCCTTACAGCCGTTCTCGCGTTTTCAGCAGTCGGCTGCGAGCTTAAAAAGTCCGACAGCGAAGTTCCCACTGATGACGATACAGAGATAGAGACCGAAATTGAGACCGGAGAGGATACTCCCATAAAAACCGATAAATCCGACAAGACCGATACTACAAAGGCGGAAGAACCCATGCCGGAGTTCCGCGAGCTGACCGAAGAGGACTTCTCGCCCATCGACTTTCAGCTTGAAGTGATAGACGACGCTCCGCCGGAAGAGATAAAATGCGCAGACCTGACTGGACTTGATTTCGGCGAGCATATGTCTCCCTGCAAGGCGGAGGACGTCCGCGAGAATTACGGCACTTATCTATATACAGACGAGTCACAGCTTGAACCTGAGGCAGTAGAGAAACGATTACGTATGGCTGATGAGGTATGCTCAAAGCCGTGCAAGGGACATATACTTGAAACTGCGTATCTTGACGGATACTTTTATTTCAATGTTTGTTATGACGACTACTGCGTGCTCCATGATTCAGCAATATTCAGATTTGACCCCAAAAGCGGCAAATACGACGAGCTATACGCTTTTTCCGGACTTGAATACAAGGGAATGAAGAATCTCTGTGCATATGACGGTAAGCTTTATTTTGCCGATTATGCGCTCTCGGACGACGATAAAAGCACTATATATTCCTACGACCTCAACACGGGCGAGTGCTCTGTCTTTGCGGAGCTAAGCAAGCGTATTGACAATCTTGTGGCGTCGAAAGACGGTCTTGTTGCCGAGAGCTATGTCTTTGAAGATGAAACTGATACGTATTCGTTTGAGGGCGATATGTTCGATTACGAGACCGGAAACTCGGCCCCCGTATCTGAGGGTATTGCCGACAAGATAGTGCAGTCGGATACGGTCTACTGCGACGGTAAAACAGTAAAAATAACCGGAGGCTATGACGGCTTCACCTACAGACCTGTTACCGTCCGCACGCAGTATTACGAGATAAAGACCGACCTCAAGCAGTATACCCAGATATTCGCATGGAAGGACAAGCTCTGCATACTCAATGACGAAACAGAGCGCGGCAATACTTCCGTTACAATGCTTTATACCTACGACCTTAAAACAATGGACCGCACCAAGACAGATGTCCACTACTATGTGAGGGGACTTGTAAAAAAATCCGGTAACGGCTTCTTTGTCTGCACACAGATGGACCTCGCGTGGGGCAAGGAAGACAGCACACTCTACTATATGATACCGGAAATGGGGGCTCTCTTCAAGGTCGGTCAAAAGATATCCTACCCGATGATAGACAATTCGGACGATTCTCCGTATGTTCTGTCTATGAACAAGCCTGAGGAAACCGACGAGTATTCGCTCAGAGCATGGGCGCCTGAGAAGATATACTGGATAGATGAATGACATGAGGTGAGAAAATGCTCGAATTAAAGCCAAAAATGTTCAAGGAATCGGAGAAGTCGAACGCCTCTGAAAACCTTGTTATACTTATAATGTCTTTTCTGTTCATATTCGGACTCATCTTCCTCGCAGAAGCTGTGATACCGTGGCTTCTCTCGAAAGACGAGCTGAACGCTAAACTGACAGATTTCGGATATTATTCCGGCACAAAAAAACTGAATATCGGCGAGGTGCGTGACCTCTCCATGGAGGTTTCGATGCAGCCGAAAATATTTATCCCGACCCTGCTGTGTACCGGATTCGGCACGCTCATCAGCATTATTTACTGCCGCTTTTTCGAGGCAAGACCCATGCGCTCAATGGGCTTCACCAAGGAAAAGGCGCTCACGCACTACCTCCGCGGACTTCTCACCGGAGCAGTCCTGATGAGCGCGATAACGCTTCTCTCAGTCATATGCAGAGGCAATAATATCGCTCTTTGCAGCAATATCAACTTCGGACTGATCGGGCTGTATTTCCTCGGATTCCTCGTGCAGGGCATGAGCGAGGAGGTCATCTTCCGCGGCTTCCTCATGAACACCATTGCGGGACGCTTCCATGCGTTCATCGCGATAGGCATAAGCGCCGTCGCGTTCAGTCTTGCTCATGTAATGAACCCCGGTTTCGGCGTGCTCGTGTTTATAAATCTTGCGATGTTCGGCGTTTTTGCGTCGCTGTATATGATAGCATTTGACGATATATGGGGAGCCTGCGCGATACATTCGGTGTGGAATTTCACACAGGGCAGCTTCTACGGCATAAGCGTCAGCGGCTCGGGCAATCAGGAGTCGGTCTTCCGCACGACAGCGGCGAGCTCGTCAAAGCTCCTGACCGGCGGAGACTTCGGCATCGAGGGAAGCATATTCACTACCGTAGTCCTCGCAGCAGGCATCGCGGCAGTGATATTCAAGCTGAAAAAGGCTGAGAACAAGCCTGAATAATAAAAACCGGACTTTTTAGAGTGCTTCCCTTAGCG
>DEDQ01000015.1:43749-44806 GCA_002350065.1 Ruminococcus flavefaciens | reverse complement strand
ATCGGCTAAAGGGACACCCTTTCAAGTCCGGTTTCTTTTTCTTATGAGCATTCCTGTTAAAGCGGCAATGCCGTATGCGAGTCCTATTATGAGCACGTACCACATCACCGAAGCATACCACGGCTGCTGATACACAAGCAGGAACGGATACGGACCTTCCATGACGCGGAGGATATTCAGCAGCATCGTGACTGTTCCGTAGAGGAACGTCGGGACTGCTGCAATAAGTGCGTGGAAAGGCTTGATGCCGCTGTTTTTCTCGAGGAAAACAAGTGAGACGAATGAGATCATCGGGCAGAGTATGTGATGATATATCTGAGGTCCCTTGTAGAGTACGTCCCCGGCCATGCCATACGGAACAGCCATAGGCACAAGGACAAATACCACAACGAGAAAAGTCACCGACAGACACACTGCCGCGCAGTAGCGCATGAGCTTTGCCCAAGCGGGTATCTCATTGCGGAGAAGAGCTGCTCCGAGCCAGCAGAGGCTCGCGATAAGCGCGAATATGTTGCTCAGCACAGTGTACCAGCGCAGGACCTCTATGCCGTTGCGAAAGCTTATAGCTGTGCCTATCATCTCGAGTATAACTATCAGGATATTTGCCGCGGCAGCGGGCTTTTTAAGTTTTTCCATGACCTCACCTCCATATTTGCAAAAAGGCAGTCCGGACGGACTGCCTTTTAATTTACTTGTAATTCAGACTGACTCAGCCCATTACGATCTCAACTTCGTGAACGCCGCCGTCGCAAACGGGAACTACGCAGCCCTCAACAGCCTTGCCGTCGAGAGTCATAGACTTAACGCCCTTGCAAACGTGGTTCGGGTTCTTGACAGTGATGTTGTATGTTGCACCGCGGAACTTTCTTGTAGCCTTGAAGCCGTCCCACTCGTGAGGAATGGAAGGATCAACGCGGAGACCGTCGAAATCAGGCTGTACGCCGAGGATATACTGGGAAATAGCCACCATATTCCATGCAGCAGTACCTGTGAGCCATGAGTTCTTGCCCTGACCGAAGTTCTTAGCGTCCTTACCGCCGATCATCTGACCGTATAC
>DEDQ01000015.1:40760-43730 GCA_002350065.1 Ruminococcus flavefaciens | reverse complement strand
TAAGGCTCAGTCTTGTGGATATCGGAAGTCTCCTCGGTGAAAGCAGGAGCTATCTTGCTGTAGTACTCGAATGCCTTGTCGCCTCTGCCGGCATAAGCCTCAGCGCAGATTATCCAAGCATTGTTGTGAGTGAAGATACCTGCATTCTCCTTGTAACCGCCGGGATATGTCGAGATCTCGCCGTACTGAATGTAGTACTTTGTGAATGCGGGGTTGTTGAGAACAAGACCGTACTCGCAGTTGAGGTACTTGTCGATAGAGTTGAGAGTCTTGATGTCAGCGCCCTGATCCTTACCGATCTCGGACATAACAGCGAAGCCCTGAGGTTCGATGAATATCTTACCCTCTTCGCACTCATGTGAGCCCATCTTCTCGCCGTTAGCATCGTAAGCTCTGAGGAACCACTCGCCGTCGAAAGCGGAATCCATAACGTTCTTCTTCATCTTGTCGATCTCAGCCTGAGCCTTTGCAGCCTCGTCAGCCTTGCCGATGTGCTTGAGGATACCTACGTAAGCAGGACCTGTGTATGTGAAGAGTGTAGCAACGAATGCAGACTCAGCGATCTTGGAGTAGCCGCCCTCTGCTGCAAACTTGGGATTGGTGTATGTCTGGAAGGACTCACCGGGAGTATCCGAGAAGCAGGAGAGGTTGATGCAGTCGTTCCAGTCAGCACGCATTGCGAGCGGGAGACCGTGAGGACCGAGGTTGTTAACGATGTGGTAGAATGAAACGTCGAGGTGCTCGAGCATTGTGTGCTTGCCGTTCGGATCATCGTCGAAAGGAACGTTAGCGTCGAGTATGCCCCAGTCGCCNNGTTTCCTTGATATAGGAAGCAACGGAGAGTATCATCCAGAGCGGATCATCTGAGAAGTCGCCGCCGATATCAGCGTTGCCCTTCTTTGTAAGGGGCTGATACTGGTGATAGCAGCCGCCGTCTGAGAGCTGAGTTGAAGCGATGTCGATAAGACGCTCTCTTGCGCGCTCGGGTATCTGATGAACGAAGCCGAGGATATCCTGGTTGGAGTCACGGAAGCCCATTCCACGACCGATACCGCTCTCGAAGTAAGAAGCTGAACGTGAAAGGTTGAATGTAACCATGCACTGGTACTGGTTCCAGATGTTTACCATTCTGTCGACCTTGTCGTTCGGAGTATTGACATTGAAAATAGAAAGGAGACCGTTCCATGTTTCACGGAGCTCTGCAAGACCTGCTGCTACCTTTTCAGGAGTATTGTACTTCTCGATCATTGCATAAGCCTTTTCCTTGTTGAGTACCCAGGTCTCTCTTGTGAGGAGGTTAGCGGGCTTTTCAGAAGCGAACTTCTTATCCTGAGGATTCTCAGCATAGCCGAGGATATAGATAAGAGTCTTTGACTCGCCGGGAGCGAGAGTTACCTTCTTGTAGTGAGAAGCAACAGGTGACCAGCCGTCAGCGAAAGAGTTCGAGGGCTTGTCTGCTTCAACAGTTGCAGGATTGTTCCAGCCGTTGTAGATGCTTCCTAGGAAAGCGTCGCGGTCTGTATCGTAGCCGTCGATAGTGTCGTTTACTGTATAGAAAGCGTAGTGATTACGTCTGTCTCTGTACTCAGTTACGTGGTAGATAGTGGAGCCTTCGATCTCGACACGGCCTGTAGAGAAGTTTCTCTGGAAGTTTGTGCAGTCGTCCTGAGCGTCCCAGAGGCACCATTCAGCGATAGAGAAGATAGAGAAGCTCTTGGTCTCATTGCTCTCGTTGGTGAGAACTACCTGCTGAACTTCGCCGTCGTAGTTCTGGGGAACGAAGAAAGTGACCTCAGCCTTGAGTCCGTTCTTCTTGCCCTTGATGATGGTGTAGCCCATACCGTGGCGGCACTCATACTCGTCGAGCTCTGTCTTGACAGGTGACCAGCCGGGGTTCCAGACTGTGCCGTTGTCGTTGATATAGAAATAACGTCCGCCCATATCGATTGGAACGTTGTTGTAGCGATAGCGGGTAATACGGCGGAGACGTGCGTCCTTATAGAAGCAGTAGCCGCCTGCTGTGTTTGAGATGAGTGAGAAGAAACCCTGATTGCCGAGGTAGTTTATCCACGGATAGGGAGTCTTGGGGGAATTGATAACGTATTCCTTGTTAACGTCGTCAAAAAATCCGAACTTCATAATTTTTCTCCTTTATTTTTCATTGCAAAAGCGGAAGGAAAACTCCGCAATTTCTATCATTATAACACATATCTGCATTTTTTACAATACCTAACCGGAAATTAAAGGTGTACGATTTTCACTATTGAAATTGTGCAGTTTTTACAAAATGTTGAAAGTGCCTCCCGGGGGGACAGCAGAGGTTTTGCACGGTGGTGTTCCCGGAGTTCCGAAAAGGGAAATTTTTCGCATTTTTGCTTGAAATGATAAGCGAATCATGATATAATAAAAATTATGGATATTGATTTGAATTATTTGCAGGAGGAAGTATATATGAAAAATGTTTTAGTTGTAGGCGGCGGCGGAAGAGAGCACGCTATCATCATGAAGCTTGCAGAGAGCGAAAAGGTCGGCAAGCTCTGGTGCGCTCCCGGAAACGGCGGTATATCCAAATATGCCGAGTGTTTCAACGTCTCTGCCACTGACATAGACGGCATCGTTGAGCTCGCAAAGAAGCTCCAGCCCGACATGGTAGTAGTCGCTCCCGACGACCCGCTCGTGCTCGGAATGGTCGACAAGCTTCAGGCAGAGGGCTTCATGACCTTCGGACCCAAGGCAAATGCGGCTATAATCGAGGGCTCTAAGGTGTTCTCGAAGGAGCTCATGAAGAAGTATAACATTCCCACAGCCTTCTATGAGGTGTTCACCGAAAGCGACAAGGCTATCGCCTACCTCAAGGAGCAGAACAGCTACCCCGCAGTTATCAAGGCTGACGGACTCGCTCTCGGCAAGGGCGTTATCATCGCTCAGAACGAGGAAGAGGCTGTCAAGGCTGTACACGACATGATAGAC
>DEDQ01000015.1:38463-40553 GCA_002350065.1 Ruminococcus flavefaciens | reverse complement strand
GAGGTCGCAAAGGAGTGCATGGAGAAGATATTCCTCCCGACCATGAACGCTATGAACGCAGAGGGCAGAACTTTCGAGGGCTGTCTCTACTTCGGACTTATGATAACTCCCAAGGGACCCAAGGTAATAGAGTATAACTGCCGCTTCGGCGACCCCGAGACACAGGTAGTCCTTCCCATGCTCGACGCCGACCTCTATGAGATTTTCGAGGCTATTTATAACCACGAGCTCGACAAGGTGGATATCAAGTGGCACAAGGGAAGCTGCGCGTGCGTAGTTATGGCAAGCGGCGGCTATCCCGAGAGCTATCCCAAGGGCATCGTGATGAACGGCTTCGACGATAACGGACAGGTAGAGGGCTGCTTCGTATACCACGCAGGAACAAAGCTCGGCGACGACGGAAAGTTCCTCACAAACGGCGGACGTGTTATCGGCGTTACAGCCAAGGGCGACGACCTTCCGAAGGCTCTTGAGAATGCCTACAGCGGCGTAAAGAAGATAAGCTTCGAGGGGGCTCACTACAGAAAAGATATCGGACAGAGAGCTATCGCCGCTCTCGGTGAAGGTAAGGCATAATGCAGGAAAAACTTGATAAAGGTCTGTTTTTCGGACTTATTGGCAATGCGCTGTTTGTTGCGTTCGGAGTTATCTGCTACATCTTCTACCTGACCTATAAGGACAACAGCTTCTTTTCGCGGGCGCTTGAAGCCATTGCCTACTGCACGGAATTTCTCGGATTCGGACTGCTGATATATGCGGATTATCTGCTCGCGGCGAGCCTGAGACTGAGAAATCTGCTGAAAATAAGCTTCACGGCGTATATAGTCCTTGAAGCGGTGATAATGGCTCTCGAGCTGAATTCGTACCGCATTGAATTCTACAAGCCGTATTCAATGGCAATAGCGATAGTCCATGCTGTGATATCCGGAGCAGCCTGCCTTGCGTTTTTGCAGCTCGACCCCGACAATCCGAAATTCGAGCTTACGATAGTAATATCTATCGCAATGGTATTCTGCGGAATGCTCGGAGTCGTTCTCGGCATACGAGCATATTTCGGAGTGCTGATAAATGCGCTCAGCTTTGCCGTTTTGTTTGCACTGATACGTTTCCTGCGTTCAAGGGAGGAAATCGAGATCGACTGCAACGGCGACCAAGCGAGAGTAGCCGAATATACCAGCAGTATGTTCGCGGACGACGACAGTGACATCAGAGAAGATAAGTGAAAAAATTCCCCTTCTTTAGCCAAAAAGAGGGGGATTTTCTTCGTTTTCGACATGAACTGTCCAAATAATATTGACATGGAATTAAATATGGTCTATCATAGTTATGCATGATTTTTGACAGTGCGGGGTGAGGCGATGAGATGCAGGATTCTTATAGGAGACCGGTTCGACGGTATCGGCAAAATGCTTGCAGATAAACTTTTCACCCTCGGATTTGACGCTGTCTGCTGCAGCAATTCGCCGGAAGCGGTATTGGAGATACTTGAAAACGAGAAATATGACGGGTTGGTATATAACATGATGACTAAGAGTCGGGAGGTTTACGATATGCTTGACCGTGTAAGCGAGCTCTGTCCGCAGATGAAGGTATATCTGCTTTCGTATGTGCGTATGAGTTCTTCTGCGGTAAAGGCTTCCGGACTGAAAGCAAGCGTGTTCATACTGATGCCGTCGACCGTCAGCAGCATAAGCAGCGTGATAATGCTCAATCGTCCTGACGTCTGCGGCGAGCTTATAATGCCGGAGATAGCGGCTTTTCTGACAAAGAAGGGATTCAGCCATACGGTATCGGGCTTTGATTACCTCTGCATCGCCGTGGAGGAATGTGTGAAAGAACCGGAACTGCTGTCGGAGATGACAACGCGGCTGTATCCGATAATAGCGGAGCGGTGCTGTACGACTGCGCGGCTTGCCGAGCGAATGCTGAGGCATCTTGGGGAGCTTGCTGCGAAGGACGGTGTGAAGTTCCGGAATTACCGCGGAAAATTCCCGATATCCAACCGCGAGATGATAGCGGCGGTAACAGATGAATTTGCCGGTAAATACGGACTCTATTCCGAAAATGATTAAGGCAACACCGCACAAAGA
>DEDQ01000015.1:36919-38337 GCA_002350065.1 Ruminococcus flavefaciens | reverse complement strand
TGTGCGGTATTGCCTTAAATCAAAGGACGCACAAGAGCAAATCCCCTGTGCGTCCTATATTGTTATATTTATTTCCCATAGACCTTAGCCGCAACGTCAACGGACTGCTTTGCGTCCTTGGCGTAGAAATCGGCGTGTATCTGTTCGGCATATGAAGCCGTGAGGACGGCTCCGCCGACAACGGTCTTACATTCCGGATACTGCTCGTTAAGCAGGCGTATGGTCTCCGCCATAGAGCCGAGAGTAGTGGTCATGAGGGCGGAAAGTCCGACAAGCTTTACCTTGTGCTCGATAGCTGTATCAACGATGAGCTGAGGGTCGACGTCCTTGCCGAGGTCGATTACTGTGAAGCCGTAGCTGTCGAGCAGGACTTTGACGATGTTCTTGCCGATATCGTGGATATCTCCCTTTACAGTCGCGAGAACGACCTTGCCCTTTGAGACAGTCTCGGTATTGGTGAGCGAGAGCCTGTCCTTGATGACCTCGAAGCAAGCCTGAGCTGCTCCGGCGGTGAGTATGAGCTGAGGCAGGAATATCTTGCCCTTCTCGAATTTTTCGCCTGCCGCGTCGAGCGCGGGAATGAGGTAATTGTTGATTATCTCCATAGCGTCAACGGTGTACAGGAGCTCCTCCGCAGCCTTTACCGCGTCGGCTTTGAGTCCGTTCTCAACTGAGTATACGAGGTCGGGCGAGCCCTTTTCCGCAGTCGCGGGAGCAGGCTTCGGAGCGCTTTCATCGTTGGCATAAACGGATATAAACTCGGCTGAATCGCGGTCTATGCCCGCAAGCAGGCGGTATGCGCGGACAGCTCCGATGATCGATGCGATATTCGGATTTATGATAGGCAGGTCGAGACCGCTGTGGAGCGCCATTGTCAGGAAGGTGCGGGTGATGAGCTCGCGGTTCGGGAGTCCGAACGAGATGTTCGATACGCCGAGCACGGTATGCAGTCCGAGCTCAGTTTTTACGCGGTGAAGCGCATTGAGCGTCTCCATAACGCCATCCTGCTCTGCGGAAGCCGTGAGCGTGAGGCAGTCGATGAAAACGTCCTCTTTCGGGATACCGTAGGACATAGCGCGGTCGAGAATCTTTTTCGCGATAGCGAATCTGCCCTCGGCGGTCTTGGGGATACCGCCCTTGTCGAGGGTAAGTCCTACAACGGAAGCTCCGTACTTTTTAACGAGGGGGAGTATCGTATCAAGGGATTCGTCCTCGCCGTTCACGGAATTGACAATGGGCTTGCCGTTGTATACGCGGAGTCCTGCCTCGAGTACTTCGGGAATGGTCGAATCGAGCTGGAGCGGCGTGTCGCAGATACCCTGTATAGCCTTTACAGCCGTGACCATCATTTCCTTCTCGTCAATACCGGGGAGACCGACGTTTACGTCGAGTATCTCAGCTCCGGCGTGTATCTGCTC
>DEDQ01000015.1:32365-36784 GCA_002350065.1 Ruminococcus flavefaciens | reverse complement strand
GCGCTTCCGCGCTTTACCTCGCGTGGAGAATATCCCTCGCCGGAGAGAGCCTCTGCAACAGCGGCGATATGCGCGGGAGTAGTTCCGCAGCAGCCGCCGAATATCTTAACGCCGGCATTCGCGAGCTTTACCGCACTTGCGGCGAATTCCTCCGGACCGACGTTGAATTTGTTTGTGACAGGGTCGGGAAGTCCTGCATTCGGCTTGGCAATGACCGGCAGAACGGTGAGACTGCAAATTTTATCGAGCACGGGGAAAAGCTCCTCCGGACCGAGCGAGCAGTTGACGCCTATCGCGTCAGCGCCGAGACCCTCGAGCACTGCGACCATGCACTCAGCGGAAACTCCGGTGAATGTGCGCATATTCTCCTCGAAGGTCATTGTCACGAGCACGGGCTTGTCGGAGTTTTCCTTTGCCGCGAGGACTGCTGCCTTGACCTCGTAAAGGTCTGTCATGGTCTCGATGACGATGACGTCAGCCTCGCTTCCGGCGAGCACGAGCTCCTTGTAGCAGTCGTAAGCCTCCTCGAATTTAAGCGTTCCGGCAGGCTCGAGGAGCTGACCTATCGGACCTATATCAAGCGCCGTTAGAGCTCTTCCTGCGGCGGCTTTTTTAGCGTTTGTGACTCCGGCGGAAACGACCTCGGCAACAGTTTTGCCGCAGCCTTCGAGCTTATACCTGTTCGCGCCGAATGTATTCGCGTAGATGATATCCGCGCCGCTTTCAACGTACTGACGGTGGATATCCATGATAGCGTCGGGATTTTCAATATTCAGCAGCTCAGGGACGTGGTCTGTCTGGATACCTGCTGCCTGAAGCATTGTACCCATGCCGCCGTCGAGGATAACGAAGCTGTTTTTTTCGAGAAGTTCAAAGAATCGTCCGGACATATACGTTGCTCCTTTATGACTTGAAGGTTCCGAGGAACCGGAAGTATTCGAGGTTGGCGGCGAGGTCGTTCATGACAGCCTTAACGCTCGGGTCGTCTATTCTTCCGCTGAAATCGAGGTAGAACATCACGTCGAAGCTTCCGTCCCTGACGGGTCTGCTCTCGATGCGGAGGAGGTTCATGCCGTTGACGTAAAATTTAGTCAGCAGTCGGTAAAGACTACCCTCGGTGTGGGGGATCTTCAGCATGACCGATACAGCGTCCGCCTCGGGCGAGACCTGAAGGTCGCGGGATATACATACGAATCGTGTACGGTTGAGCGAGCAGTCTGCGATGTTTCTTGCTATTATGTTGAGCCCGAGACGCTCCGCACATTCAACTGAACATATAGCCGCGAGCTTGTCGGCGGGGTCGCTTTCTGCGACCATTGCCGCAGCAGTCGCGGTATTGCTGTATTCGGCGTTTTTGAGCCTGTGAGTCGTCAGAAAATCGCAGCACTGCGATATCGCCTGCGGGTGAGAATATACGACAGCAAGCTCATTTACGGGGACGTTTGCTTTTGCTGCGAGACAGTGGTTTATCTCGACGCATACCTCCCTGACCGTGTAAACGCTGTATTTAGCCATGAGGTCGTATGTGCTGTTGACGCTTCCGGCGGTGGAATTATGTACCGGCAGAACTCCGTAATCGAGCTCGCCGGACTGGACTGCCGCGAAGACGTCCTCGAAGCTGCTGTAGAATTTGAGCTCCTTATCGCCGAAAATAAGGCGTGCGGCGGTCTCAGAGTTGGCTCCGGAGGTGCCCTGACAGCCTATGCGTGCGGCGCCTGAGAAATCCGGCAGCGAGAACGTGTAATCGGGATTTTCCGAGAGAAGCTGGCGATTCTGGAGTATCTTGCTGATGTCCATTATCGTCGTGAAAAGAGCCGCAGTACCGGCTTCAAGTGAAGGGTCGCCTGTGAGGGACTTTATCCTGTCGATTATCTGCTGCTCGCGACCGGTCTGGAGTACCGGCATATTGTGCTCCTTTTTGTATTCCGCCACGCCGCGGCAGAGCTCCATTCGTTTGAGGAAAAGGCCGAGTATCTGACCGTCGACGTCATCAATATTGGCTCGAAGCTGCTGAATATCCATTAGAAAACCTCCGGAAAAAATAACTATGTCTTAAATTATACCACTTTAACGTTATAAAGTCAAGAACCGGATACAGCTTTTTTTCTGAGCCTTACCATGTCGAAGCAGTCGTAGGAGCCGTCGAAGTTGAGGTCAGCGAGGACGATATCGTCCGCGGAGATGTCCTGTGCTCCGAGCAGATAGCGGCTGAACGTCACAAGGTCGGCAGCTCCGACCTTGCTGTCGGTGTTGACATCGCCCATGGGACAGTCGCTCTCGGGGAGTGTATCGGTCTGGAAGCTGTGCAGATCTGACGGACACGAAAGCATCCAGCGTTTATGGCTTCCTCCTTCGGCTTTGAGCTCGCTGTCGGAGTGCAGGAACCAGTCTGTGTTCTGATTTACGTCGTCCCATGTACTGTCGGTATGGAGCCAGTGTCCGCCTATTTTCACGATGTTCCACGCGTGGTCGCTGCTGATGACGTAGCACGATTCCAGACCTGCCGCATGGCACATGAGGTTCATCGCGCGGGCATAGCCCTCGCATACGCTTTGACCGCTGAGAAATACAGAGCTGTCAACGTGATTGCTCAGGTCTTTATAATGCAGGGCTGAAGGTTCATATTCAGTGTTGGCACATACCCAGTCGTGTATAACGCGGAGCTTTTCGATGTCGGTCATGTCGGGAGTTATCTCCTCGGCGACGAATTTTTTTATCTTAGCATTTAAGTAGTCGTTGATGAAGCCGACGTTGTCAGCAGTGGTGAAATCGAGCATTACGAGCTCCTTCATTTTTGGATAGAAGTCGCCTGTTGATTCGTCAAAAACGGGTTCAGAGTTGATGCTGCGCAGATTCGGACAGTTTGAAAAGCCTGAGCCGTTAATTTGGGTATCGGTTGGATAATCAATGTTTTCAAGAGAGGTACAGTTATTGAATGCATTGGGGAAAAGATCCGGATACTGGTCGAATGTTACGTTGCTGAGAGCGTGGCATTCTCCGAATGCGGCACTGTGAATGTTAGTTCTGCCGTGGAAAGTGACAGACCGGAGCTTTTCGCACCGACTGAATGCGGAAGGATAAAGATTGATATCCTGCGTGAGGTCAAGTTCCGTAAAGCCGGTGTTCATGCATGAATTTCCGCCGAATGTGAGCTTGGTGCAGTTTTCGGGTATTACCAGTTCGCAGAGCTGCGGACAGTTTTCAAAGATAGAATTGCTGATGAGAAACTCGTCATCGAGCTTTTTGTATGCGACTTTGCGCAGCTTCGGATTATTTGCGAGCGAGAGCCCTCTGTAGCAGTAAGTATCAGGGAGCGGCTTTGGCAGCTCTATCTCCTCGATAAGCGTATTCTCGAACTCTGACATACTGTGAAATCGTGCCTCATCGCCCTCGAAAACGATACTTTTCAGTGTTGGATAATCTCTCAGAGGCATATCTATATCCGTTACAGAAGCCGGTATCACCAGCGACCTGAGCCCGCGAGGAGCATTTTCCGGGTCGTCTTCGTATGACGGGTCGAAGGCCTGAGTGTAAAAGCAGGCACAAAGGCTTTTTACCGGCAAGCCGTCTATTTCGGCAGGTATCACAACATCAGCTTCTTCGCCGTAATACTCTATAATGCATATGTGTTTTTCGTATTCTTCGGTCTCGTCGCTTACCATATAGACCCAGCGTCCGTCTTCGGAGAAGTAGCTGTCAATATATCTGGGCTCCCATCTCTCGATAGCTGATACGTTAGGCATAGCTGCTGCTGAGGCTGTTATCATTGCCGCCGACATTGCTGCTGCGGCTTTTTTCATACATTTCATGCAAGCACCTCCCCTGAGTTTCTTGTTGATTTGATTGTAGCATATATGCGGTATAATGTCAACCGACGGCTATGTATTTGTTGAAGTTGCCGATGCTCTGCACGCATATACTATACTGGCTGTTCTGGTTAAAATAAAAATAAATAATTTTCCATAAATAAAAGGTTGCAATGGAGGTGTGATTTGTGTTATAATAATAATGTATATAGTGAGACACTATGACTATGCGCTGATTTATAGTAAATATATTTTACAGAATATAGGTGTTACAGTTGAAAAATATTCGCATATTAGGCGTTGACCCCGGTTATGCCATAGTCGGATTCGGAGTGCTCGATTACGACGGCGTGAGATTCACTCCCATCGAGTACGGAGCTATCCTTACCGAGGCGCATACGCCATTCCCCGACCGCCTGAAGGCTATCCATACGGACATGGAGTTCATCTTCGAGAAGTACGCTCCCGAGTGTATGGCGATAGAAAAGCTCTATTTCACGTCCAACCAGAAGACCGGTATCGACGTTGCTCAGGCAAGAGGAGTAACAGTTCTATCGGCGGCGGAGCGGAGCATACCTATATTCGAGTATACACCGCTTCAGGTGAAATCCGC